>NZ_JBHWJY010000188.1:0-1340 GCF_042731135.1 Streptomyces sp. NPDC059874 | reverse complement strand
TTCGCCACCGCCTCCACCCTGCCGATCGTTCTGGACTCGACCGAGGTTCCCGTGATCCAGGCGGGTCTGGAGAAGCTCGGCGGGCGTGCGGTCATCAACTCGGTGAACTACGAGGACGGCGACGGCCCGGAGTCCCGCTTCGCGAAGGTCACCCGTCTGGCGCAGGAGCACGGGGCGGCGCTGATCGCGTTGACCATCGACGAGGAGGGCCAGGCCCGCACGGTCGAGCACAAGGTCGCGATCGCCGAGCGGCTCATCGAGGACCTGACGTCGAACTGGGGGATCCGGGAGTCGGACATCCTCATCGACACCCTCACCTTCACGATCTGCACCGGTCAGGAGGAGTCCCGGGGTGACGGGATCGCCACGATCGAGTCGATCCGTGAGCTCAAGCGGCGTCACCCGGAGGTGCAGACCACGCTGGGTCTGTCGAACATCTCCTTCGGTCTGAACCCGGCCGCCCGTGTGCTGCTGAACTCGGTCTTCCTCGACGAGTGCGTGAAGGCGGGCCTGGACTCGGCGATCGTGCACGCGTCGAAGATCCTGCCGATCGCGCGGTTCGACGAGGAGCAGGTGAACACCGCCCTCGACCTGATCTACGACCGGCGCACCGAGGGCTACGACCCGCTGCAGAAGCTGATGGCGCTCTTCGAGGGCGTCAACACCAAGTCGCTGAAGGCCGGCCGCGCCGAGGAGCTCCAGGCCCTGCCCCTGGACGAGCGGCTCCAGCGCCGCATCATCGACGGGGAGAAGAACGGCCTGGAAGCCGATCTCGACGAGGCACTCACCACGCGCCCGGCCCTCGACATCGTCAACGACACCCTTCTCGAAGGGATGAAGGTCGTCGGCGAGCTGTTCGGCTCGGGTCAGATGCAGCTGCCGTTCGTGCTCCAGTCGGCCGAGGTCATGAAGACGGCCGTGGCCTACCTCGAGCCGCACATGGAGAAGACCGACGACGAGGGCAAGGGCACCATCGTCCTGGCGACCGTGCGTGGTGACGTCCACGACATCGGCAAGAACCTGGTCGACATCATCCTGACGAACAACGGCTACAACGTCGTCAACATCGGGATCAAGCAGCCGGTCTCCGCGATCCTGGAGGCGGCGCAGGAGCACAAGGCCGACGTGATCGGCATGTCGGGTCTGCTGGTGAAGTCGACCGTGATCATGAAGGAGAACCTTCAGGAGCTCAACCAGCGCAAGCTGGCGGCCGACTATCCGGTCATCCTCGGCGGCGCCGCCCTGACCCGTGCCTACGTCGAGCAGGACCTCCACGAGATCTACGAGGGCGAAGTCCGCTACGCCCGCGACGCCTTCGAAGGCCTCCGCCTCATGGACGC
>NZ_JBHWJY010000187.1:0-1450 GCF_042731135.1 Streptomyces sp. NPDC059874 | reverse complement strand
CTAGTAGGGCTTGGTCAGGTTGATTCGCGTGCGGGTATGTCGCGGTGGCAGGTGGGGCAGGCGCCGGCCCAGGTGGCGAGGAGGATCCGGAGTTCTCGGATGACTTGGTAGAGGGTCAGGCCGGCGCCGTGTCTTTTGGGGCTCTGGCCAGTCGCTGGAGGGTGCAGAAGGCGTGGGCGGCGGAGACGAGGGTGACGTGGTGGTGCCAGCCGCGCCAGGTGCGGCCTTCGAAGTGGGCAAGGCCAAGGGCCTGCTTCATCTCGCGGTAGTCGTGCTCGATCCGCCAGCGGAGTTTGGCCAGCCTGACGAGGGTGGTCAGCGGTGTGTCCTCGGGCAGGTTCGAGAACCAGAACTGCACCGGTTCCGGCTCTCTCGCGGGCCATTCGGCCAGTAGCCAGCACGCGGGCAGTTCCGTCCCGTCGACCGCCTTGCGGATCTCACGCCCGGCGGGACGGATCCGCAAGGCCACGAAACGTGAGTACATGCGCTTGAAACCGCTGCGTCCGGTGCCGGGCCGTGAGCCCTCGCGCCATTGCACCGGTTTGGCCGCACGCTTCCCCGCCCTGATGACCAGCGTCTTCACGCTCTGGGCCGGCTCGGGATACTTCACTGCCGGCCTGCGGCCGGTGCCGCTGTAGGGCGGGGTGAGCGGGACCGCGTCGCCCGGGTGGGCGGTGACAGTGGTGGAAACGCCCACCACGTAGTGCAGCCCCCGTTCCTGAAGGCCGAGCCTGAACGCGGCGGTGTCCCCGTATCCGCCGTCGGCGACAGCGACGGGAACGTCGATGCCCCACGAGCGGGTCTCATCGACCATGTCGAGCGCGAGCTGCCACTTCTCAACATGGCCCGCCTCCGCCGGGATGCCGCATGCCGTGCGGCGGGCGACCTTGGCGGGATCGGCTTCCGGGGAGGCCGGATCCCAGCTCTTGGGCAGGAACAGACGCCAGTCGACGGCCGCGGAGGCATGGTCGGAGGCCAGGTGCAGCGACACACCGGCCTGGCAGTTGGTGACCTTGCCCGCGGTGCCGGTGTACTGGCGTGTCACGCAGGCTGAGGCGTCCCCGTCCTTGAGAAACCCGGTGTCGTCGATGATCAGTGCGGCCGGTCTGATCACCGGCTGCATCCTCCAGGCCAGCCTGGCCCGCACATGTGCCGGATCCCACGGGCTGGACGTGACGAAGTGGGCCAATGCCTGCCGGTTGCCGTCCTCGCCCAGCCGGGCAGCCATCGGCTCGACCGACTTGCGCCCGCCGTCCATCAGCAGACCACGCAGGTAGACCGACCCCCAGCGACGCTGATCCGCCCGCCCGAACGGCTCGAACACCTCCGCCGCGAAATCCTCCAGATCACACCGGACCGCAGCCAACTCCTTAGCCAGCACACCCGATCAACGACACAGCCCATCAGCCCGACACTCCACCGACGACCGAACCTGACCAAGCACTACTAG
>NZ_JBHWJY010000186.1:0-1466 GCF_042731135.1 Streptomyces sp. NPDC059874 | reverse complement strand
CCCCATTACCTTCTTGGTGGCCCCGCAATGGGGCGTCCGGCCTCCGGAGTTGGCATGACTTTCTCCCCCTGTCGAACGCATGGCCTGGGGGGTGGTGTCACCAGCTCCGGAGGCATCGACAGACCGCTGATTAGGGGCATGACCACCGGCTTCTTCGCAGGTCGGGAGGCTCTTCGTAATGTGGATGTGGCGATCGGTGCCGAGGGACGGCCGGGCGAGAGGGACGACCGGAGGACGCACGTGATCGACACGAGTGACATCGGCGCCTTCCTCGGCCTGGACGTCGGCAAGGGCGAACACCACGCCACTGCCGTCACCCCGGCCGGGAAGAAGGTCTTCGACAAGCGGCTGCCCAACAGCGAACCCAAGCTCCGCGAGGTGTTCGGCAAGCTGCAGGCCAAACACGGGACCGTGCTCGTGGTCGTCGACCAGCCCGCCTCCATCGGTGCCCTGCCGCTGGCGGTCGCCCGGGACATGGGCTGCCCGGTCGCCTATCTGCCCGGGCTGACGATGCGGCGGATCGCCGATCTCTATCCCGGCGAAGCCAAGACCGATGCCCGTGACGCGTTCGTCATCGCGGACGCCGCCCGCGTCATGCCGCACACGCTCCGCTCGGTCGATCTCGAAGACGAGACCATCGCCGAGCTGGAGATGATCGTCGGCTTCGACGACGACCTGGCCGGCGAAGCCACCCGCATCAGCAACCGCCTGCGCGGCCTGCTGACGCAGATCCATCCGTCGCTGGAACGCGTCCTGGGGCCGCGAGTGCAGCACCCGGCCGTGCTCAGGCTGCTCGACCAGTTCGGCTCGCCCGCCCAGATACGCAAGGCAGGACGGCGTCGGCTCGTGACGCTGATCCGTCCCAAGGCCCCACGGATGGCCGAGCGTCTCGTCGATGACATCTTCACGGCACTGGACGAGCAGACCGTCGTCGTCCCGGGCACCGACGCGGCCGCATTGATCGTTCCCAGCCTCGCGGGCTCCCTCCAAGCAGTTCTTGACCAGCGCAAACTCCTCGCCGCCCGGATCGAGGAACTGCTGGAGAACCACCCTCTTTCCAAGGTCCTGACGTCCATGCCGGGGATCGGCGTCAGGACCGGAGCCCGCATCCTCATCGACGTCGGCGACGGCAGCTCATTCCCGTCCGCCGCCCACCTCGCCGCCTACGCCGGCCTTGCCCCAGCGACCCGCAGCTCGGGCTCGTCAATCCGTGGTGAGCAACCGTCCCGGAGAGGAAACAAGCAGCTCAAACGGGCCTTCTTCCTCTCCGCGTTCGCCGCCCTGGCAGACCCGGTCTCCAGGGCCTACTACGACAAGAAGATCAACCAGGGCAAGCACCACACCCAAGCCCTCCTCTGCCTCGCGAGACGACGAACCGACGTGCTCTTCGCGATGCTCCGCGACGGCACCTTCTACGAACCCCAACCCGCCCCATCAGCTTGACCAAACCCATAGGGGCACCCCCC
>NZ_JBHWJY010000185.1:0-1645 GCF_042731135.1 Streptomyces sp. NPDC059874 | reverse complement strand
CGGCCGGACTTGGATCGTGCCGGGCTGGATTGCCCGGAGGGCAATTTCAGCCTCGCCGGCGTTTGAGGCGCGGGGTCTGGGGCGGAGCCCCGGATCTTTGAGGCGCGCTTGGCAGGGGACGGCAGCCGAAATCCAGCCTCGCCGGCGTTTGAGGCGCGGGTCTGGGCGGAGCCCAGGGGCCGCGGAGCGGCGCTTTCAGCCTTGCCGGCTAGGGCTTGGTGCCGCGTCGGAGCAGTCGCTTCGCCGCGAAGACCACCGCCAGGCCGACCGCCAGGACCACGGCTCCCTTCGTGAAGCCGCCCCGCGGCTCCGCCGCGGAAGGGCCACCCGGTGCGGCGGGGGCCGCGGAGTTCGACGGGGCTGCCGACGGCGCGGCCACCGGCACCGCGATCACACGGCTGGCTTCGCCCTCCGCGCCGAACATCAGCGTCCCCCCGTCCGGGGTGTACGTCACCGACTCCGCCTGCCCCTGCCACGGCGCGTCGACCCGCTCGCCCTCCCCCTGGGGCAGTCCGTCCTTCCAGGGGTAGCTGCGGGCCATGAAGTACCCCCGCAGGGTCAGCCGGCCCCCGTCGGGGGAGAACGCCCCGTCCGTCACCCACGGCACGTCCGCGACCCGCCGGAACACGTTCGCCGAACCGGTCGACAGCTCCTGCGGGCCCTCGTACAGCCCGCCCTTGTTCTCGTCCTTGCTCGCGATGTACACCCGCCCCGACACCGGATGCACCATCAACGCCTCCGCGTTCCGCGGCCCGTCCGCGTACCGCACGGTGAACTGGGTCGCCTTGACCGTGACATCGCCCAGTTCCTTCGGCTCCTGGAAGCGGTAGATCCACACGTGGTCCCAGGTGCCGTTCCGGTTGTCGCCGATGTCCCCGACGTACAACTGCCCGTCCGGCCCGAGGGAGATCGCCTCGACGTCGCGCGGCTTCCCGATGCCCGTGAGCGTGACCCGGGCCACCGTCTTGCCCGTGGCCGAGTCCACGGCGTACACGTACGGGCCGTCGTCGCTGTCGTTGTGCGTCCAGTACACGCCCGGGTGGATCCGGCTGGCCGCGAGCCCGCTCGACTCCTTGATCCGGGGGTCGGCGATGGTGAACGAGGACGCCCCGGGGGTCCCGGCCGCGAAGGCCGCGGACGGCAGTGCGGACAGGGCGACGCAAAGGGCGACGGCAACGGCGGATGACACGGGCAGCATGCGCATCCCCCCAGCCTGCCGGCCCGCCCCGCGTGTCCGGCATCACAGCTGCTCAAGGGCGGGGTATCCGCGATGATGACCGGATGCGTTTCATGTTCGTCGGCGACTCCATGACCATCGGACGCGCCGGCGACTACACCTGGCGCTATCGGATGTGGCAGCACCTCGACGCCACCTTCGGCGGCCCCTACGAGATAGTCGGCCCGCGCCACGAGTTGTACGAGGGCTCCGCCGCGTACGCCGACCCGGGCTTCCCCGCGCACGCCCGCCGGCACCTCGCCGGCTGGGGCGAGGGCTGGCAGCACATGGCGCCCCTCGTCGGGCCCCCCCGCCCGGGCGGGGGGGGCGCCGGGCGGGGACTCGCCCCCCGGGTGTTGGACCACGGGGTGGAAAACCAAGGCGACCAGAACCCCCCCCAACCCCCGCGGGTAAAAGCCGAGGCGCCCG
>NZ_JBHWJY010000184.1:0-1734 GCF_042731135.1 Streptomyces sp. NPDC059874 | reverse complement strand
TGGTGTCCCTAATTCCTTCCTAGCAGTTCCGGATCAGAAGGTTTGTCCGTCCGGGCTGTTCGAGTACGGGGTCTGTCATGCCTCTGATGTCCCGGGCCTGTGAGGCCTTGAGAAAGAGCGGCGGCCAGACCCCGTGGGTTGGTGGCGGTCTCGTGGGCGCCGGGCGTATGCCTTGATTTCTCCCGGCCCCAAGGCCTTCCGATAGAGCGGCGGCGCCCGGCGTCCTCGTGGCTGCCACCACCCATCCCAGGATTTGTTCGTTGGTGTTCGTGGTGTGAGCCCGCTGTGCGGTGTCCTCTTGCAAGTCCCGAGCCGTCGAGCTCTGAGGCAGACCGAGGCCCGTGTTGCGCGCTGGTGCCACGAACGGCTTGTGAGATGGCGGACCGGCCGGGGAGGCCGAGTCCTTGAATTAGGTCGCCGCGTGGCCCGCATCCGCTCGCTACCAGCGCAGATGCCTGTGCCAAGGGGAGGACGAGAGTGATTTACTGCGGGATCGACTGGGCCGAACGCCATCACGACGTGGCCCTGGTCGACGACACCGGACAGCTGCTGGCCAAGCGCCGTATCGCCGACGACGTATCCGGCTACCGGCTGCTGCTGGACCTGCTCGCCGAGTACGGCGACACCGAGGACGAACCGATCCCGGTCGCGATCGAGACCAGCCGCGGCCTCCTGGTCGCCTCCCTGCGCCAGGGCAAACGGCAGGTGTTCGCCGTCAACCCGATGGCCGCGGCACGCTACCGGGACCGGCATGGCGTCTCGCGCAAGAAGTCCGACCCGGGCGACGCCCTGGTCCTGGCGAACATCCTGCGGACCGACATGCCCATGCACCGGCCACTGCCCGACGACAGCGACCTCGCCAAGGCCATTGCCGTACTGGCACGGGCCCAGCAGGACGCGACCTGGAACCGGCAGCAGATCTCCAACCAGCTCCGCTCCTTGCTGCGCGAGTACTACCCCGCCGCCCTGGAGGCCTTCGCCGTCTGGCAGAACGCTCTGTGCCGGCCCGAAGCCCGAGCCCTGCTGGCTCTCGCGCCGACCCCGGCCAAAGCGGCGAGTCTTTCGCGGGCCCAGCTGCGTTCCGCGCTCAAGCGCGCCGGCCGCATCCGCGGCATCGACGCCGAAGCCGAACGGCTCCGCGAGGTATTCCGCGGCGACTTCGCCCACCAGCCGCCCCTCGTCGAGGACGCCCTGGGCAAGCAGATGCTCGCCCTGCTCCGGCAACTCGACGCCGTCTGCACCGCAGCCGACGAGCTCGCCGAGGCAGCCGAGGCGTCCTTTCGCCAGCACCCGGACGCTGAGGTCCTGCTCAGCTTCCCCGGCCTCGGACCGCAGACCGGCGCCCGGGTGCTCGCTGAGATCGGCGACGACCGCACCCGCTTCGCCGACGCCCGCTCGCTCAAGGCCTACGCGGGATCGGCACCCATCACCCGCGCCTCCGGCAAGAAGCATCACGTCGGGCGACGCATGATCAAGAACAACCGGCTCCACAACGCCGGTTACCTCTGGGCGTTCTCCTCCCTGCAAGCCTCGCCCGGCGCGAACGCCCACTACCGCCACCGGCGAGAGGTCGGGGACTGGCATGCGCAGGCCCAACGGCACCTGTTCAACCGCATGCTCGGACAGCTCTTCCACTGCCTCAAGCACAAGACGCTGTTCGACGAACATCAGGCATTCCCCTCCTCTCTGGCAGTAGCGGCTTGACGGCTTAGCTCCGTGAGATGTCTTTCTCAG
>NZ_JBHWJY010000183.1:0-1909 GCF_042731135.1 Streptomyces sp. NPDC059874 | reverse complement strand
CAGCGACCCAGCCCCTCCGCACACCGGAACGGATCAGAACCAGTTCCGCTGCGAGCCCACCGATGCGATCCACTGGTTCAGGTACGCCACCCAGTCCGTGCCCTGGTACGACTGCAGCCCCACCTGGAAGCAGCGGTAGGTGTCACTGCCCTCGCTGAACAGACCCGGCTTCTTGTCCATCTCCAGGACGACGTCCATCTCCCGGCCGTCCGAGACGAAGGTCAGCTCGACCTGGTTCAGCCCCCGGTACTGGGACGGCGGCAGGAACTCGATCTCCTGGTAGAAGGGCAACGTCTGCCGCGTCCCGCGGATGTGCCCGCGCTCCATGTCCGCGCTGCGGAAGGAGAAGCCGAGCTGCCGGAACGCGTCGAGGATCGCCTGCTGCGCCGGCACCGGGTGCACGTTGATCGGGTCGAGGTCGCCCGCGTCCACCGCGCGCGCGATCTCCAGCTCGGTGCTGACCCCGATGTTCATCCCGTGCAGGTGCTGACCCCCGAAGTGGGTGATCGGCGTCTCCCACGGGATCTCCAGGCCGAAGGGCACCACGTGCAGCGCTCCGGGCTGCACCTGGAAGGCGCTGCCGAGCTGCTGCTTGGTGAAGACCACATCCTGCTTGTACTCCTGGTCACCGCCCTCGACCTCGACCCGCGCCTGCAGACCGACGGACAGCCCCTCGATCTGCTGCTCCACGGATCCACCCTGGATCCGGACCTCGCCCTGGACGATTCCGCCCGGCACGACGTTCGGCTCGGTGATGACCGTGTCCACCGAGGCACCACCGGCACCCAGGCTCGCGAACAGCTTCCTGAACCCCATGCTCTGACTCCCCTTGAAGGCTTGTGCGACTACCCCTTACCAACGCGGAACCTTAGGCCCCGGTTGCAGGTGTACGCGTTCCACTACGCTCGACCGGATGAGCGCGCGCCCCGACCGTACGCCCCTTCCCCGGTCCTTCTTCGACCGCCCGGTCCTCACCGTGGCCCCTGACCTGCTGGGCCGCACCCTGGTCCGCCGTAGCCCGGACGGCCCCATCGAACTGCGCATCACGGAGGTGGAGGCGTACGAGGGCGAGTCGGACCCGGGCTCCCACGCCTACCGCGGCCGCACGGCCCGCAACGCATCGATGTTCGGTCCGCCCGGACACGCGTACGTCTACTTCATCTACGGCATGTGGTTCAGCCTCAACCTGGTGTGCGGTCCACCCGGCCACGCGAGCGGTGTCCTGCTGCGCGCGGGTGAGATCACGGTGGGCGCAGACCTGGCAGCCAAACGCCGAGTTTCCGCCAGATACCCGAGAGAACTGGCCAAAGGCCCGGCCCGGCTGGCCACCGCCCTGGACGTGGACCGCTCCCTCGACGGCACCGACCTCTGCGGCGGCCCCGATTCCCCTCTGTCCCTCCTCGCGGGCACCCCCACCACGCCCGACCTGGTGAGCAGCGGCCCACGCACCGGAGTGGCCGGCGCCGGCGCCACCCATCCGTACCGCTTCTGGATCACCCACGACCCGACGGTGAGCCCGTACCGAGCCCATGCGCCACGCCGCCGTTCAACTTGACTCGGCCTTGCCGGACGCCTAACGTAGCCCGAGCCGCTTGAACGGGGCACTGCCATCGGCAGACCCCCGGAGCGGCCAACCCACTACCTACGACTTACCCCTGGCGGGGTTCTATTCGGCATGCCCGAATTCCTCCGCCGGCCGCTCGATTATGAATGGCAAGGGATAAGCGCTAACGTAGCGGAGCGCCGAAAGGCACAGACCCTCCAACGGTCACCGAATTCAAATCCAAGTCGGAAACGACGCGGAAATGATCTGGTAGAGTCGGAAACGCAAGACAGCAGAACGAAAGCCCGGAGGAAAGCCCCAGCCAGTGTTGCTGAGGGTGAGTACGAAGGAAGCGTCCGTTCCTTG
>NZ_JBHWJY010000182.1:0-1937 GCF_042731135.1 Streptomyces sp. NPDC059874 | reverse complement strand
ATCCAGCCCCGGCGGCGTTTGAGGCGTGGGGTTCGGGGCAGCGCCCCGGCAACGGCGCCGCAGGGCCAACACGGCGGGCAGCGCGGACATGACGGAGGGGCGGTCGCCGCCGCACGCGGTGACCGCCCCTCACGCCGTACTGCCGAGCCGGAGGCTACTTCGCCCGGTCGAAGTCGATCGCGCTGTACGCGCGCAGCTTCGACAGGCGGTGCGTCGAGTCGATCTGCCGGATCGTGCCCGACTTCGAGCGCATGACCAGCGAGGACGTCGTCGCGGTCTCCGCGCGGTAGTGCACGCCGCGCAGCAGCTCGCCGTCCGTGATGCCGGTGGCGACGAAGAAGACGTTCTCGCCGGACACCAGGTCGTTCGTGGTCAGGACGCGACCCAGGTCGTGGCCGGCGTCCAGCGCGCGCTGTCGCTCGGCCTCGTCCTTGGGCCACAGCTTGCCCTGGATCGTGCCGCCCAGGCACTTTATGGCGCACGCCGAGATGATGCCCTCGGGAGTGCCGCCGATGCCGAGGAGCAGGTCGACGCCGGTGCCCTCGCGGACCGCCATGACGGAGCCCGCGACGTCGCCGTCGGAGATGAACTTGATCCGGGCGCCCGTCTCGCGGATCTCCTTGACGATGCCCTCGTGGCGCGGGCGGTCCAGGATGACGACCGTGACGTCCTCGACGGCCATGCCCTTCGCCTTGGCGACCCGGCGGATGTTCACCGAGACGGGGGCATTGATGTCGACGAAGTCGGCGGCCTCGGGGCCGGTGACCAGCTTCTCCATGTAGAAGACCGCGGACGGGTCGAACATGGTGCCGCGGTCGGCGGCGGCCAGGACCGCGATGGCGTTCGGCATGCCCTTGGCGTTCAGGGTGGTGCCGTCGATCGGGTCCACGGCGATGTCGACCTCGGCGCCGGTGCCGTCACCGACCTGCTCGCCGTTGAAGAGCATCGGGGCTTCGTCCTTCTCGCCCTCGCCGATGACGACGACGCCGTTCATCGAGACGGTGGAGATCAGGGTGCGCATGGCGTTGACCGCCGCGCCGTCCGCGCCGAGCTTGTCACCGCGGCCGACCCACCGGCCCGCGGCCAGGGCTGCGGCCTCGGTGACCCGGACGAGCTCCAGGGCGAGGTTGCGGTCGGGGGCCTCCGGAGAGACTACGAGCTGAGGCGGCAGGTTGTGCTCGGTCATCCGAGGGCACCTTTCTGATCGGCGACGGCCGGGAAGTGAGGGTGCTGGAACTCTATCGGTAGGTCGATAAATTGAGCAGACCGGGTCACGTATGAGCGGCATATCGGTCAGTCGTTTGGCCTGAGCGGACGTCTTGCGACGCTCCGGGGCCCCCGGCGGTGATCGCCGGGGGCGATACGGGACGATGGTCACGTGGCAGGTATGAAAGGCAAGCAGACGGTCTGGGACATGGTCCGGTCGCTGGCGGTGATCGGCGTCGTCGTGGCGGGCATCTACATGTTCGTCCCACATGACGAGAAGGCCGACCCGACGCGCACGGTCGACTACCGGGTGGAGACGCTCACGGCCCGGCGCGCGGCCCCGTACCCGGTGGCCGCCCCCGCGGGGCTCCCGGAGCAGTGGCGGGCCACGTCGGTGTCGTACGAGCGCAAGAACGCCAACGCCTGGCACCTGGGCTTCCTCGATCCGGAGCGGCAGTACGTGGCGGTGGAGCAGTCCACGGACACCTCCGCCAAGTACCTCGACCAGATCACCCAGAAGGCGAAGGCCACCGGGCAGACGCAGCAGGTCGGGGACATGGCCTGGGAGCGCTGGGACGGCGAGAAGTACGACGCCCTGGTGCGCCGGGAGCAGGGCCACGTCACGGTGGTGACCGGGACGGCCTCCTTCGAGCAGCTCGGCGCGATGGCGGCGGCGCTGGAATTCAAGCAGGGCCAGTAGACGACGAAGAGGCGGCCCGCCCCGGAAATTC
>NZ_JBHWJY010000181.1:0-2626 GCF_042731135.1 Streptomyces sp. NPDC059874 | reverse complement strand
GACCCGCAGTGCGGGTCGCGGCCTTCGCCGTTGTGGAGCCGGGGCCTCAGTGGAAGAAGTGGCGGGTCCCGGTGAAGTACATCGTCACGCCGGCCTTCTTCGCGGCCTCGACGACCAGCTCGTCACGGACCGAACCGCCCGGCTGGACCACGGCCTTGATGCCGGCGGCCGTCAGGATCTCCAGCCCGTCCGGGAAGGGGAAGAAGGCGTCGGAGGCGGCGTACGAGCCCTGCGCGCGCTCGGCGCCCGCCCGCTCGACGGCGAGCTTCGCCGAGTCAACCCGGTTGACCTGGCCCATGCCGACGCCGACCGAGGCGCCGTCCTTGGCGAGCAGGATCGCGTTGGACTTGACGGCCCGGCAGGCCTTCCACGCGAAGGCCAGCTCGGCGAGCTCGTCGGCGGAGAGGGCGTCGCCGGTGGCGAGGGTCCAGTTGGCCGGGTCGTCGCCCTCGGCCTGGAAGACGTCCGACTGCTGGAGCAGCACGCCGCCGGAGATCGGCTTCAGGTCGCCCGGCTGGTGCGGGGTTCCGTCCACCTTCAGCACGCGGATGTTCTTCTTCTTGGCCAGGATCTCGACCGCGCCGTCCTCGTAGGCGGGGGCGGCGATGACCTCGGTGAAGATATCCGCGACCTGCTCGGCGAGCTCGACGGTCACCGGACGGTTGACGGCGATGACGCCACCGAAGGCCGACAGCGGGTCGCAGGCGTGCGCCTTGCGGTGGGCCGCGGCGACGTCCGTCGCGTCCACGGCGATGCCGCACGGGTTGGCGTGCTTGATGATCGCGACGCAGGGCTCTTCGTGGTCGTAGGCGGCCCGGCGGGCGGCCTCGGTGTCCACGTAGTTGTTGAAGGACATCTCCTTGCCGTGCAGCTGCTCGGCGTTGGCGAGCCCGCCCGGCTGCCCGTCCGTGTAGAGGGCGGCGGCCTGGTGCGGGTTCTCGCCGTAGCGGAGGGTCGACTTGCGCTCCCAGGCGCCCGCGAGGAACTCGGGCAGGACGGCGCCCTCTTCCGGCGCGTACGCGTTGGTGAACCAGGAGGCCACGGCCACGTCGTAGGCGGCGGTGTGCTGGAAGGCCTCGGCCGCGAGCCGCTTGCGGGCGGTGAGGTCGAAGCCGCCGCCCTGGGCGGCCGCGATCACGTCGGCGTAGCGGGCCGGGCTGGTGACGACCGCGACGGAGGGGTGGTTCTTGGCGGCGGCACGGACCATCGACGGGCCGCCGATGTCGATCTGCTCCACGCACTCGTCCGGGGTGGCACCCGACTGGACGGTGGCCAGGAAGGGGTACAGGTTGACGATCACCAGGTCGAAGGGCTCCACGCCCAGCTCGGCGAGCTGGTTGCGGTGGTCCTCCAGGCGCAGGTCGGCGAGGATGCCGGCGTGCACGCGCGGGTGCAGGGTCTTGACCCGGCCGTCCAGGCACTCGGGGAAGCCGGTGAGCTCCTCGACCTTGGTGACGGGCACCCCGGCCGCGGCGATCTTCGAGGCGGTGGAGCCGGTGGAGACGAGCGCGACGCCCGCCTCGTGCAGGCCGCGGGCCAGGTCTTCCAGTCCCGTCTTGTCGTAGACGCTGATGAGCGCACGACGGATCGGCCGCTGGGTCGTGGTCGGGTCGTTGCTCGCTGCGGTGTCTGCGGCGGTCACTGGATTGTTACCTTTCGTCCCTCAATGCGGTAGCCGTGCCGGGCCAGGCGCCCCACGACGTCGACGAGCAGCTGGCGCTCGACTTCCTTGATGCGCTCATGGAGAGCGGCTTCGTCGTCCTCGTCCCGTACCTCGACCACACCTTGGGCGATGATCGGACCGGTGTCCACGCCGCTGTCCACGAAGTGGACCGTGCAGCCGGTGACCTTCGCGCCGTAGGCGAGCGCGTCCCGTACGCCGTGCGCACCGGGGAAGGCGGGGAGGAGGGCGGGGTGGGTGTTGACGAACCGGCCGCCGAAGCGGTCGATGAACGCCTTGCCCACGATCTTCATGAACCCCGCGGACACGACGAGGTCCGGGGCGTACGCGTCGGTCGCCTCGGTGAGGGCGGCGTCCCACTCCTCGCGGCTCCCGTAGGCCTTGACCGGGCACACGAAGGTGGGGATGCCGGCCTTCTCGGCCCGCTCCAGGCCCGCGATGTTCTTACGGTCGGCCCCCACGGCGACGACTTCGGCACCGAAGCCCTCGGATCCGCCGGGGTGGGCGTCGATGGCGTCGAGCAGGGCCTGGAGGTTGGTGCCGGAACCGGAGACCAGCACGACCAGGCGGGAGGCGGCCATGGGAGGCCCTTTCTCGCGGATTTGCGGTGTTCGTCTTTGTGTGGTCATACGAAACTTCGGGGTACCGATATACGGGGAACCATACGAAGCCACCGACCGCCTGCAACGATACCGGCACACCGGACGGCCCCCGAGGGACGGGGGGACGGCCGGGCGGTAGCGTCTGGCGTACACGCCTCGACGTCGCGCTGACGTCCATGACACAGGGGAAGAAACGCACCCGATGCCGGACCGCCGCCAGCCCGACTCCTCCACCCCCTCCACCCCCTCCACCGACGACAACCCGTTCGCCGCTCCGCCGGAGGGCCGGCCCGACCAGCCGTGGCAGCCGCGGGCGGGCGCCGACGGCGGACCGGGGCCCGAG
>NZ_JBHWJY010000180.1:0-2629 GCF_042731135.1 Streptomyces sp. NPDC059874 | reverse complement strand
ATTCCGGGGCGGGCCGCCTCTTCGCGTACGGGCCGTGCGCGCTACGGCACTCAGACCGTGGTGATGACCTGGTCGAACTCCAGGCGCGGGGAGCGCGGGAACCAGGCGTCCTCGCCCGGCTTGCCGATGTTGACGACCATGATCGGGGTGTGGTCGGCGTCCAGGAACTCCTTCTGGATGCCGGCGAAGTCGGCGCCGGTCATCGGGCCCGCGGCCAGACCGGCGGCGCGGACGCCCACGATGAAGTACGCGGCCTGCAGCGCGGCGTTGACCAGCGCGGACTGCTCGCGGACCGGGCGCTCGGAGAAGAACATGTCCTTGGCCGGCGGGAAGTGCGGCAGCAGGTGCGGGAGCTCCTCGTGGAACTCGTTGTCCGCCGCGAGGATCGCGACCAGCGGCGCGGCGGCGGTCTTGGCCTGGTTGCCCTCGGCCATGTGCTTCACGAGGCGCTCGCGGGCCTCGGGGGAGCGGACCAGCGTGATGCGCAGCGGGGTCCCGTTGAACGCGGTGGGGCCGTACTTCACCAGGTCGTAGATCGCCTGGACCTGCTCCTCGGTCACCGGCTCGTCGGAGAACGAGTTGGCGGTGCGGGCCTCGCGGAACAGCAGGTCCTGCGCGGCGGAGTCAAGAACGAGAGACATCGGAAAGCCTTCTTCCATACGGAAAAACAGTGGTGAAGCGATGTCCCAGACTCTACGGCCGAAGTAGATGAAATTTCAACTAACAGGGTTCGATGGTGGCCGGCATCACTCGCGCCCCCGCCCCGCCGGGCCCGCCTACTCGTCCCCGCCGGCCTCGGCCTGCTCACGCGCCGCCAGCGCCGAGTCCAGCCGGGCCCGGGCGCCCTCCAGCCAGTGCCGGCAGACCCTCGCCAGCTCCTCCCCGCGCTCCCAGAGCGCCAGGGAGTCCTCCAACGAGGTCCCGCCGGCCTCCAGCTTGCGGACGACCTCGATCAGCTCGTCACGGGCCTGCTCGTAACCCAGCGCGGTATCCGCCTCTGACATTCCCTTTTCCACCCTATGTGTGTAGTGCAACGGAACCGTTGCCTCAGTGTGTCGACGTGCTGACGTGCGTCCGTGCGGCTATTCGGAGGTGACGACCCGCACGGTGAACTCGCCCTCCGCCACCCGCGCCCGCAGCACCTCGTCCTCCGCGAGCTCCCGCGGCGAGCGCACCACGTGCCCGTCGGCCCGCT
Organism: Streptomyces sp. NPDC059874; assembly: GCF_042731135.1. Taxonomy (NCBI): domain Bacteria; kingdom Bacillati; phylum Actinomycetota; class Actinomycetes; order Kitasatosporales; family Streptomycetaceae; genus Streptomyces; species Streptomyces sp. NPDC059874. The sequence goes on along the minus strand of NZ_JBHWJY010000180.1, from coordinate 1,434 downwards.
GGAGCACCGCGTACCCCCGCTCCAGAGTCGCCGCGGGCGACAGCGCCACCACCCGGGCGAGGGTGTGCGCGAGCTCCGAATCGGCCCGGTCCAGCAGGTGGCCCAGCGTGCGCCGGCTGCGGGCGAGCAGCGCGTCCAGCTCGTCCTCGCGGGTCTCCACCATCCGCTGCGGGTGTACGAAGACCGGCCGCGCGAGCGCGTGCGCCAGGCCCCGCTCCTCCCGGTCGAGCAGCCCGCGCACCGCGCGCAGCCCCCGACCCTGCAGCTGGCGCACGCGCTCCAGCTCCTCCCCGACGTCCGGGACGACCTTCTTCGCGGCGTCCGTGGGCGTGGAGGCCCGCAGGTCCGCGACGAGGTCCAGCAGCGGCGAGTCCGGCTCGTGCCCGATCGCCGAGACCACCGGGGTGCGGGCCGCCGCGACCGCCCGTACGACCTCCTCGTCGGAGAAGGGCAGCAGGTCCTCCACGCTGCCGCCGCCGCGGGCCACGATGATCACGTCGACCTCGTCGAGCGCGTCCAGTTCCTTGACCGCCTGGACCACCTGGGGCACCGCGTGCACCCCCTGGACGGCCACGTTCCGCACCTCGAAGCGGACCGCGGGCCAGCGGCGCCGGGCGTTCTCCAACACGTCGCGCTCGGCCGCCGAGGCCCGCCCGACCACCAGCCCGATCAGCTGCGGGAGGAACGGCAGCGGCTTCTTGCGCTCCAGCGCGAACAGCCCCTCCGCGGCCAGCGACCGCTTCAGCCGCTCCAACCGGGCCAGCAGCTCACCGATGCCGACGGGCCGTATCTCCGTGGCCCGCAGGGACAACTGCCCGCGCGGGGCGTACCACTCCGGCTTGGCCAGCAGGACGACCCGCGCGCCCTCCGAGACCACGTCCGCGACCTCGTCGAAGACCTGGCGGAAGCAGGTCACACTGACCGAGATGTCGTGCGAGGGGTCGCGCAGCGTCAGGAACACCACCCCCGCCCCCGGCCGCCGGGAGAGCTGCGTGATCTGCCCCTCCACCCACACCTGCCCGAGCCGCTCGATCCAGCCCCCGATGAGCCGGGACACCTGACCCACCGGCAGCGGCGCCTCGGCCGACGTATTCAGACCCATGCACGCAGGCTATCCGGCCCCGCTGACACCGCCTCAGGCGCGTACGGGGTGTCGCGGCCGGGCCCCGCCGGCGGTGCTGCCGGGCGCGCTGCCCCCGGACCCCCGCGCCTCAATCGCCGGCGGGGCTGGGGTGGTGCCCCCGGGCGGGGCCGGGCTGCCGGGTGCGGCGCCGTTGCGGGGGCTCTGCCCCCGCACCCCCGCGCCTCAAACGCCGGCGGGGCTGGGGGTGGTTTCCCCCGGGCGGGGTCTTGCCCTGTCGGGTTGGTCCGCGGTGTCCCTCCGGGGCGTCTCCTCGTCCTCGCGCACTGAGGGTCATCCCGGCTGCTGAGCCA
>NZ_JBHWJY010000179.1:0-2684 GCF_042731135.1 Streptomyces sp. NPDC059874 | reverse complement strand
GCTCCGGCGTTTGAGGCGCGGGGTACGGGGCGGAGCCCCGGATCTTTGAGCCGCGCTGGGCGTACGGCACCAGCCACATCCAGCCCCGGCGGCGGGTCAGGCCGTCAGGGCTGGGAGGTGGGTCCGGGTCGAGACGGCCGTGTCGTAGCGGCGCAGAAGGAGCGCGGCCAACTCCGGGGCCGCGCCCAGGACATCGGCCACGACATCCGCGCCGCCGGCCTCCGCGCCCGCCGAGATGCGGTCCGGCAGTCTCCCCGGGGCGATGACGTACGGCGCCACCGCCACCCGGGCGAAGCCCTCGGCGCGCAGTGCCCGTACGGCATCCTCCGTACGGGGCAGAGCAGCGGAGGCGAACGCAGGCCGCACGGCGCACCAACCGGCACGCCGCCACTCCCGCGCGGTTTCAGCGATCGCTGCGATCGCCTCCGGGTCGGTGGATCCGGCGGACGCGAGCACCACCGCGGTGGTGGACCGGTCCGCCGGGGTGAGGCCGGCTTCGGTGAGCCGGCGCTCCAGGGCGGAGATGAGGAGCGGGGACGGGCCGAGCACATCGGCCACCCGCACCGACAGCCCCGGGAGCCGGGCCGAGGACTCGGCCAGCGCCGCCGGGATGTCGGACTTCGCGTGGAAGGCCCGGGTCAGGAGGAGCGGGAGGGCCACGACCTCGCGCACGCCGGACAGGTAGAGCGAGGAGAGCGTCTGGGCGACCGTCGGGGTGTTGAAGTCCAGGAAGGCCGTCTCCACCCGCAGCCCCGGCCGCAGCTCCCGCGCCCGCCCGACGAGGGCGTGCACGGTCGCGGCGTGCCGCGGGTCGCGGCTGCCGTGGGCTATGACCAGGAGGGCGGGCGTGGGGGACATCGGAATCAGCTCTTGACCAGCAGGCCGCGGCTGCGCAGCACGTACCGCTCGATGGGGCTGAAGATGAGCAGGTCGATGGCGATGCCGACGACGAGGATCAGGATGATCGCGAGGAACACGCCCGGCAGGTCGATGTTGTTGCGGCCGTTCTCGAGGAGTTGGCCGAGGCCGAGGCCGAGGTCGGGGGAGCTGGCGATGATCTCGGCGGCCATGAGGGAGCGCCAGGAGAAGGCCCAGCCCTGCTTGAGGCCGGCGACGTAGCCGGGCAGGGCCGCGGGCATGACGACGTGCCAGGCGCCGCGCAGGCCGGTGGCGCCCAGGGTGCGGCCGGCCCGCAGGAACAGCGGGGGGACCTGGTCGATGCCGGAGACGAGGCCGTTGGCGATGGACGGGACGGCGCCCAGCAGGATCACCGTGAACATCATGGCGTCGTTGAGGCCGAACCAGAGGACGGCCGGGGGCACCCAGGCCACCGAGGGCAGGGACTGCAGGCCCTGGAGGATCGGGCCGATCGCGGCACGGACGAACTTCACCCGGGCGACGAGCAGGCCGAGGGGTGTGCCGATGGCCAGGGCGAGGAGGAAACCGAGCAGACCGCGCGAGACGGACGTCCAGATGACCTCCAGCAGGGTGCCCTTGAGCCACATGTCGGACAAGCTGTCCCACACGGCGGACAACGCCGGGAGCTTGGTCTCCTCGGTGACCTTCAGGGCGACCAGGACCTGCCAGACCAGCAGGACGAGACCGACGGCCAGGACCGGCGGCAGGACCTTCTTGACGAGGACCTCGCGGACCGGGGTGCGGTGGGTCTGGACCGCGTCGAGGGCGTCCAGACCGGCCTCCAGGCCGGCCAGGTCGTCGGTCTTGCCGTTGGCCGTGACCTTCGGGGTGGTGTCAGTGCTGGCCATGGCGGCGGATCTCCCCACGCAGGTGTTCAGTGATCTCGAGGGACAGTTCCGCGACGTCCGCGTCTTCGATGCGGCGCGGCTGCGGGATGTCCACGGTCCATTCCTTGGCGACCCGGCCGGGTCGGGAGGAGAGCAGGACCACGCGCTGGGCGAGGCGGACGGCCTCGCGGACGTTGTGGGTGACGAACAGGACGGACAGTCCGGTCTCTTCCCAGATGCGGGTGAGTTCGCCGTGCAGCACGTCGCGGGTGATGGCGTCGAGGGCCGCGAACGGTTCGTCCATCAGCAGCAGTCGGCTGTCCTGGGCGAGTGCCCGGGCCAGGGCGACGCGCTGGCGCATGCCGCCGGACAGTTCGTGGACGCGCTTGCCGTGCGCGCCGCCGAGCCGGACCAGGTCCAACAGCCGCTCGGCCTCCGGCTTGCGGTCGGCCTTGGCCACCCCGCGCAGCCGCAGGGCGAGTTCGATGTTCTTGCCCGCGGTCAGCCACGGGAACAGGGCGTGCTCCTGGAACATGAGCGCGGGTCGGCCGCCGGGGGTCTGGATCGACCCCGCGGACGGCTTGTCCAGGCCCGCGACCAGGTTCAGCAGGGTGGACTTTCCGCACCCCGAGGCACCCAGGATGGTGACGAACTCTCCGGGAGCGACATCGAGGCTGATGTCGTCCAGGACGAGCTGCGATCCGGCCGGGCCGGAGAAGGACTTCGAGACGTGCTCGATGCGCGCGGCGTGAGCGTGCTGCTCCGCTACGGTGCCCTCGGCAGCCTTGGCGAGCGTGGTGGCCATGGTCGTCACCTCCTGGGATTGCAGGGATTACGGGGTTTACGGGGTTTGCGGGTTACTTCTTGGCGCCGAGACCGGCGTCGGAGACCTCGGGCTTGCCGGCGGCCTTCAGGACCTTGTTCAGGAGGGTGAGGTCG
>NZ_JBHWJY010000178.1:0-2774 GCF_042731135.1 Streptomyces sp. NPDC059874 | reverse complement strand
ACCCGTGCCTACGTCGAGCAGGACCTCCACGAGATCTACGAGGGCGAAGTCCGCTACGCCCGCGACGCCTTCGAAGGCCTCCGCCTCATGGACGCGCTCATGGGCGTCAAGCGGGGCGTCCCCGGCGTCGAGCTGCCGCCCCTGAAGCAGCGCCGCGTCGCCAAGCGGGACACACCGCTCGTGGTGGCGGAGCCCGATCCCGGTGGTCGTTCCGACGTGGCCGTCGACAACGCCGTGCCCACCCCGCCGTTCTGGGGTACCCGCGTGGTCAAGGGCATCCCGCTCAAGGACTACGCCTCCTGGCTGGACGAAGGCGCCCTGTTCAAGGGCCAGTGGGGACTGAAGGACGCCGACACCATCGAGACGGACGGCCGGCCCCGGCTGCGCGGCTGGCTCGACCGGCTGCACACCGACGGACTGCTCGAAGCGGCCGTCGTGCACGGGTACTTCCCCTGCGTCTCCAAGGGCGAGGACCTGATCATCCTGGACGAGAACGGCTCCGAGCGGACCCGCTTCACCTTCCCCCGGCAGGGCCGCGGCCGCCGCCTCTGCCTCGCCGACTTCTTCCGCTCGGAGGAGTCGGGGGAGATCGACGTCGTCGGCCTCCAGGTCGTCACCGTCGGCAGCCGCATCGGCGAGGAGACGGCCCGCCTCTTCGCCGCCGACGCCTACCGCGAGTACATGGAGCTGCACGGCCTTTCCGTCCAGCTCGCCGAGGCCATGGCCGAGTACTGGCACGCCCGCGTCCGCGCCGAACTGGGCATCGCCGGATCCGATCCGGCGTCCATGGCCGGCATGTTCCGCACCGAGTACCAGGGCTGCCGCTACTCCCTCGGCTACCCCGCCTGCCCCGACCTTGAGGACCGCGCGAAGATCGCCGATCTCCTCCAGCCGGAGCGGATCGGCGTCCACCTCTCGGAGGAGTTCCAGCTCCATCCCGAGCAGTCCACCGACGCCATCGTCATCCACCACCCCGAAGCCTCGTACTTCAACGCGCGCTGACCCCTACGGAAAGGAGAGAGCCATGGGAGCAGTCCTCACCGAGCACCCGGCGCTGTCGCCCCCCGCGCCCGTGCCCGCGGCCGTGCCCGCAGCCGCAGTCGTGCCCGCGGCCCGTCCCAACGTGCGAGAGCTACTGGCCAGTGGCCGGCGTTCGTTCTCGTTCGAGTTCTTCCCGCCGAAGACGGAAGCGGGGGAGCGCACCCTGTGGAAGGCGATCCGGCGCATCGAGGCCCTGTCGCCGTCCTTCGTCTCCGTGACGTACGGCGCGGGAGGTTCCTCCCGCGACCGCACGGTCGAGGTCACCAAGCGCATCGCGACCGAGACCACGCTGCGCCCGGTGGCCCACCTGACGGCGGTCGGGCACTCGGTCGCCGAGCTGCGGCACATCATCGGCCAGTACGCGGATGCCGGGATCCGGGATGTCCTCGCCCTGCGCGGTGACCCGCCGGGGGATCCGAAAGGCGTGTGGACCCCGCACCCGGAGGGCTTCACCCACGCGCACGAACTCGTCAGCCTGATACGCAAGCTGGGCGACTTCACCGTCGGCGTGGCCGCGTTCCCCGAGCGCCATCCGCGCTCGACGGGCTGGACCGAGGACATCCGGCACTTCGCCGCCAAGTGCAGGGCGGGCGCCGACTACGCGATCACGCAGATGTTCTTCCAGGTGGAGGACTACCTGCGGCTGCGCGACCGGCTGGCCGCCGTCGGGTGCCTCACCCCGGTGATCCCCGAGATCATGCCCGCCACCGACGTACGGCAGATCCACCGCTTCGCCGAGCTGAGCGACGCGCACTTCCCCGAACCCCTCGCCCTCCGCCTGGAGGCGGCGCGCGACGACGCGGCCGCCGGCCACGCCATCGGGGTGGAGTACGCGACCGCCATGGCCGAGCGGCTGTTGGCCGAGGGCGCCCCCGGCCTGCACTACATCACCCTCAACCGCTCCACGGCGACCCGAGAGATCCACCAGAACCTGAACGTCAACTGACGCCGTACGCCGACGCCCACACCCCGGAGTAGTCCATGCCCAGCCAGTCCACCGACACCGCCACCGGCACCGCCGAATTCACCGACTTCAAGGTCGCCGACCTTTCCCTCGCCGCCTTCGGCCGCAAGGAGATCACCCTGGCCGAGCACGAGATGCCCGGCCTGATGTCGATCCGGCGGGAGTACGCGGCGGCCCAGCCGCTGGCCGGTGCCCGCATCACCGGCTCCCTGCACATGACGGTGCAGACGGCCGTGCTCATCGAGACCCTCGTCGCCCTCGGCGCGGAGGTCCGCTGGGTGTCCTGCAACATCTACTCGACGCAGGACCACGCGGCCGCGGCCATCGCGGCGGCGGGCATCCCCGTCTTCGCCTGGAAGGGCGAGACGCTGGAGGAGTACTGGTGGTGCACCGAGCAGGCGCTGACCTGGCCGGGCCACGCGGGACCCAACATGATCCTCGACGACGGCGGTGACGCCACCCTCCTCGTCCACAAGGGCGTCGAGTTCGCGAAGGCCGGCTCCGTCCCCGACCCGTCCACCGCGGACAACGAGGAGTACGCGCTCGTCCTCGGCCTGCTGCGGAAGAGCACCATCGACTGGGTCACCCTCGCCGCCGACATCCGCGGCGTGACGGAGGAGACCACGACCGGTGTCCACCGCCTGTACGAGATGCACAAGGAAGGGGCGCTGCTGTTCCCGGCGATCAACGTGAACGACGCCGTGACGAAGTCGAAGTTCGACAACAAGTACGGCTGCCGCCACTCCCTGATCGACGGCATCAACCGCGC
>NZ_JBHWJY010000177.1:0-3129 GCF_042731135.1 Streptomyces sp. NPDC059874 | reverse complement strand
GCCGAAACACCGGGCCCGGCCGCCGCCCCACCGGGTACCGGCCGCCGCAGGAGCGCGGAGCCCGCCACCCTGCCCGCGCCCGCCGGACGCGGCACCGGCCGCCGGCGGGCCGCACCCGTACCCGCGCCCACCCCGGGAGGGAACTGGCGGCGGATCGTGCCGCAGGCCCTCGTCGTCGCCTTCCTCGCCGGTGGCACCACCGCGTTCGTCGCCGCCGACAAGACCGTCCGGCTCACCGTGGACGGGGTCCCGCGGGACCTCCACACCTTCGCCGACGACGTCACCGAACTGCTGGCCGCCGAAGGCCTCGGCGTCGGCCCCCACGACCTCGTCGCCCCCGCCCCCGGCGAACCCCTCGACGACGGGGAACAGGTCGTCGTCCGCTACGGCCGGCCCCTGCGCCTGACCCTCGACGGACAACAGCGCCAGGTGTGGACCACCGCCCGCACCGTCGAGGGCGCCCTGCGCCAGCTCGGCATCCGCGCCGAGGGCGCCTACCTCTCCGCCCCCCGCACGGCCCCCGTCCCCCGCGCGGGCCTCGCCCTCAGCGTCCGCACCGAGCGCAGCGTCACCTTCCTCGCGGACGGCAGCGAACGCACCATCCGCACCAACGCGGCCACCGTCCAGGAGGCCCTCGACCAGGCCGGCATCACCCTGCACGGCCAGGACACCACCTCCGTCCTCCCGGACTCCTTCCCGCGCGACGGCCAGACCGTCACCGTGCTCCGCATCACCGGCACCCGAGAGGTCCGCGAGGAGCGCATCCCGTACGCGACCGAGAAGGTCGAGGACGCCGGCCTCTTCGCCGGCACCGAAGTCGTCGAACGCGCCGGCCGACCCGGCGCGCGCCGGGTCACGTACAGCCTGCGCACCGTCAACGGGGTCCGGCAGAAGCCCCGCATCGTCGCCGAGGAGATCGTCCGCGAGCCCGTCACCCAACTCGTCAAGGTCGGCACGAAGCCGCTGCCCACCTCCGTCGCCGGCGCCGACAGCCTCGACTGGGCCGCCCTCGCCCAGTGCGAGTCCGGCGGCCGCCCCACCGCCACCGACGCCTCGGGCACCTACGGCGGCCTCTACCAGTTCGACGTCCGCACCTGGCAGGGCCTCGGCGGCAGCGGCCGCCCCCAGGACGCGCCCGCCACGGAACAGACGTACCGGGCGAAGAAGCTCTACGTGCAGCGGGGGGCGAGTCCCTGGCCCCACTGCGGCCGTAGGCTTGCCCGGTGAGTACCGCAGAGCAGCAGCCCAACGAAAACCCCGCCCCCCCTTCCGACGCCCTCCTCGGACCCGCCGAGATCCGGGAGCTGGCCGCCGTACTCGGCGTGAAGCCGACGAAGCAGAAGGGGCAGAACTTCGTCATCGACGCCAACACGGTGCGCCGCATCGTGCGCACCGCCGAGGTGCGGCCCGACGACGTGGTCGTCGAGGTCGGGCCGGGGCTGGGCTCGCTGACGCTCGCCCTGCTGGAGGCCGCCGACCGGGTCACCGCCGTCGAGATCGACGACATCCTCGCGGCCGCGCTGCCCGCCACCATCGAGGCCCGGATGCCCGAGCGCAAGGACCACTTCGCGCTGGTCCACTCCGACGCGATGCTGGTCACGGAGCTGCCCGGGCCGGCGCCCACCGCGCTCGTCGCGAACCTGCCGTACAACGTCGCGGTGCCGGTACTGCTGACCATGCTGGACCGGTTCCCGAGCATCGAGCGGACCCTCGTCATGGTGCAGGCGGAGGTCGCCGACCGGCTCGCCGCCGAACCCGGCAACAAGGTGTACGGAGTGCCCTCCGTCAAGGCCAACTGGTACGCGCACGTCAAGCGGGCCGGCTCCATCGGCCGCAAGGTCTTCTGGCCCGCGCCGAACGTCGACTCGGGCCTGGTCTCCCTCGTCCGCCGCACCGAGCCGATCAAGACCACCGCCACCAAGGCGGAGGTGTTCGCGGTCGTGGACGCCGCCTTCGCGCAGCGCCGCAAGACGCTGCGCGCCGCGCTGGCCGGCTGGGCCGGTTCGGCGGCGGGCGCCGAGGCCGCGCTGGTCGCGGCCGGGATCTCGCCGCAGGCACGCGGAGAGTCGCTGACGGTCGAGGAGTTCGCCGCGATCGCCGAGCACAAGCCGGCGGCGGAGAGGCCCGCGCTGTGACTGTCACCGTACGAGTGCCCGCGAAGGTCAACGTCCAGCTCGCGGTGGGCGCGGCGCGCCCCGACGGCTTCCACGACCTGGCCAACGTGTTCCTCGCCGTCTCCCTCTTCGACGAGGTCACGGCGACCCCGGCCGACTCCCTGACCGTCAGCTGCTCCGGCCCGGACGCCGACCAGGTGCCGTTGGACCGTACGAACCTGGCCGCGCGGGCCGCCGAGATCCTCGCGGCGCGCCACGGCATCTCCCCGTCCGTCCACCTCCACATCGCGAAGAACATCCCGGTGGCGGGCGGCATGGCGGGCGGCAGCGCGGACGGGGCGGCGGCCCTGCTGGCGTGCGACGCCCTGTGGGGGCTGGACACCCCGCGCGCCGAACTGCTCGACATCTGCGCGGAACTGGGCAGCGACGTCCCCTTCAGCCTGGTCGGCGGCGCGGCGCTCGGGACCGGCCGCGGGGAGCTGCTGACGCCGGTGGCCGCCGGCACCTTCCACTGGGTGTTCGCCGTGGCCGACGGCGGGCTGTCCACCCCTGCGGTGTTCCGCGAGTTCGACCGCCTGGCGGCTGCCGCCGGCGTCTCGATCCCGGCCCCCGAGGCCTCCCCCGCCCTCCTCGCCGCGCTCGCCTCGGGCGACGCGGACGCGCTGGCGGGTGTGCTGGCCAATGACCTCCAGCCGGCCGCCCTCTCCCTGCGCCCGCAGCTGTCGCACACCCTGGCGGCGGGACTGGACGCCGGGGCACTGGCCGCGCTGGTCTCCGGCTCCGGCCCGACCACGGCCTTCCTGGTCCGCGACCCGGAATCCGCGCTGAAGGTGGCCGCGGCCCTGGATGCCTCCGGCACCTGCCGCACCACCCGCGTGGCGACCTCCCCGGCCCCCGGAGCCACGGTCCTGCCGTAGCCCTGCGGCCCGGCCTCCTCGGGGCTCCGCCCCAGACCCTCCCCCAGACTCCGTCCGGGGGCCCCCGCGCCTCAAACGCCGGCGAGGCTGGAAAATCC
>NZ_JBHWJY010000176.1:0-3229 GCF_042731135.1 Streptomyces sp. NPDC059874 | reverse complement strand
TCTGCTGTCTTGCGTTTCCGACTCTATCAGACTCTTTCGTGTCCGACTTCCTCGGTGCTTTCCAGGTTTCCGCTTTCGCGTTTCCCTTTCCGGCGATGCCGACTCTATCAGAAGTTTTCCACCGGATTAACCGGCTTCGGATTCCTGGATAAGGAGTCGACTGTGCTCCGATGGAATTCAATTCCAAGTGGGAGCGAGAGAGATTGTGAACCATCGCTGCCGAACTTGTCCAGTTCGAGGCAACCGTTAGAATCTACCTCCCCATCGCGGATGTGTCAACACCCGCTCCGGGACCTGAGGAGACTAGCAGCTCAGCGGGGTCCGATGCACATCAGGCCGCGGTCGGGAGCGTCGCCGTCTGGTCGGCGGCCTCCACGTCGCCCGCCTCGCCGGCCCGGGAGGCTCTGCCGCCCAGGACGAAGACGTAGAGGAGGAAGGCCGCCTCGGCCACGACGCCGATGGTGATGCGGGCCCAGGTGGGGAGGCCGGACGGGGTCACGAAGCCCTCGATCAGGCCCGCGATGAAGAGGACCGCCGCGAGGCCGATGGCCATGCCCAGGGCGGCTCGGCCCTGTTCGGCGAGGGCCGTGCGGCGGGTGCGGGGGCCCGGGTCGATGACCGTCCAGCCCAGGCGCAGGCCCATGCCCGCGGCGACGAAGACCGCGGTCAGTTCGAGGAGGCCGTGCGGGAGGATCAGGCCGAGGAAGACGTCCAGGCGGCCGGCGGAGGCCATCAGGCCGAGGCCCACGCCGAGGTTGGCCATGTTGAGGTAGAGGATCCCGAGTACCGGGAGGCCGAGGAAGGCGCCCAGGACGAGGCAGATCGCCGCCGCCCTGGCGTTGTTCGTCCAGACCTGGGCCGCGAAGGAGCCCGCGGGGTGGCTGGAGTAGTACGTCTCGTACTCGCCGCCCGGCTGCGTGAGCTCCTTCAGGTACTCCGGGGTGCCGATGGCGCCCTGGACCTCGGGGTGCGTGGCTATCCACCAGCCGATGAGCACGCCGAGCGCCGTGGAGAGCAGGGCGGTCGGTATCCACCAGCGCCGGCTGCGGTAGACCGCGGCCGGGAAGCCCGCCGTGAAGAAGAGGGCCGCGTCGCGCCAGCCGGCGCGGCGGGTGCCCGTGACCGTGGCGCGGGCGCGGGCGACCAGCTGGGTCAGCCGGCCCATGAGCATCGGGTCCGGGGCGCTGGACTGGACGAGGGAGAGATGGGTCGACGTGCGCTGGTAGAGCGCGACCAGTTCGTCGGCCTCGGCGCCGGTCAGCTTGCGGCCGCGGCCGAGGAGCTGCTCCAGGCGGTCCCATTCCGCGCGGTGTGCCGTCACGAAGACGTCGAGATCCATACGGTTGCCGCTCCCCTGCCCCTGGTCCCCTGCCACTGCCTGTTCCTCGTGTGGTCAGCTTGGCAGACTGGATGCCCAAGGGGTTGGGGCAGGTCATGCGAAAGGTGCTGTGGTGAGCGATCTGGTGACGGGGGACGCGGTCGTCCTGGGGCTTCGGCCCGCGCGGCTGCCGAGCCGTGCGCTGGCGATCGTCCTCGATCTGCTCGTGTACTTCACCGGGTACACGCTGATCATGGTCGCGCTGACCTTCGCGATCGCCTCCCTCGACATGGCCGCGCAGGCGGCCGTGATGGTGGCGAGCTTCGTGCTGGTGCTCGTGGGCGTGCCGATCGCGGTGGAGACGCTGAGCCACGGTCGGTCGCTGGGCAAGCTCGCCTGCGGGCTGCGGGTGGTGCGGGACGACGGCGGGCCGATCCGTTTCCGGCACGCGCTGGTCCGGGGGGCCATGGGAGTGGTGGAGCTGCTGGCGACCTTCGGGTCCGTGGCGTGCATCGCCTCGCTGGTGTCGGCGCGCGGGCGGCGGCTCGGGGACGTTTTCGCGGGGACGCTGGTGATACGCGAGCGGGTGCCGGGGGCGCGGGTGATGCCGGTGCCCTCGCCGCCGCCGTGGCTGGCCGGGCGGTTCACCGGGCTGGACCTGTCCGCGGTGCCGGAGGGGCTGTGGCTGGCGATCCGGCAGTACCTGACCCGGATGAACCAGCTGGACCCGCAGGTGGGTGCCGCGATGGCGGCGCGGCTCGCGGACGACCTGGTGGCGCGTACGGGTGCGCCGCCGCCGGCCGGGGTGCCGGCGGCCGCGTTCCTGATGGCCGTGGTGCACGAGCGGCAGTCGCGGGATGCGGCGAAGGCTTTCCGGCCCGCAGGCCCGGCGCCGGTGCCGGTGCCGGTGCCGGTGACCGTTCCGGTTGCGGCCCCGGTGACGGCTGCTCCTTACGTCGCTCCCGCGCCCGTGGCACCCGTGGAGGCGCCGGCGCCGCGGGCCGGCGGGTTCGCGCCGCCCGCCTGAGGGGTCACTCCTCGTCGAACGTCGAGGGCGGGGTCTCCAGTTGTTCGAGTTCGATGCCGGGGGCCGAGAGGACCACGTCGCCGGCGATGTGGATCGTGTGGACCTCGCCGGTGTCCAGGGCGCTGACCTGATACTCGTCCACCATCAGCGGGCCGCTGTCCGTCGGGTGCTCCTCGCGTCGCAGCAGGGCCCAGGCCTGGTCGACCGTGCGGGGGGCCAGGACCGGGTCGGTGAGTGCGACGAGGCGGACGCGGGTGGCCGGGGTGCCCGGGGTCAGGCGCAGCAGGCGGGCGGTGGCCACGAGGAAGGCCGGGGAGGTTCCGGTGAAGCCGGGGGCGCGGACGTTGCCCTCGGTGGCCTCGGTTCCGGTCGGGTCGGTACGGACCCAGGTGACGCCGTCGATGGCGGCGCCGCGGACCTGCCAGCTCGCGGCGTTCACTTCCAGGCGGATGGGGCGGCCGAGTTCGTCGATGGCCAGGTCCACGGAGCCCCGGTGGTCGCCGTTCGGGGCGGTGAGCTGGGAGACGTAGCGCCAGCCGGAAGGTCCCGGGGCGCAGTGGAAGTGCTCCTCGCCGAGGGGGGCGTGGTCGTGCGGGTCGTGGAGCGAGTAGCGGCCGCGGGGCATGGTGCGCACACTTCTGTCGGAGCGTATGGGGCAGGCCCCCGGCACACGTGCCGGGGGCCTGCTTCACATTGTGCTACCGCTGGTCGGATCAGTAGCGGTAGTGGTCCGGCTTGTACGGGCCCGCGACGTCGACGCCGATGTACGCGGCCTGCTCCGGGCGCAGGGTGGTGAGCTTGACGCCGAGCGCGTCGAGGTGGAGGCGGGCGACCTTCTCGTCGAGGTGCTTGGGCAGCACGTAGACGTCGGTCGGGTACTCCTC
>NZ_JBHWJY010000175.1:0-3636 GCF_042731135.1 Streptomyces sp. NPDC059874 | reverse complement strand
CAGGGGGGACCCTGTGGGAGAGTAGGACGCCGCCGAACAATCATTGTGGGAAAGCCCCGCACCTTATGGTGCGGGGCTTTTCTGCGTTCAGGACCGCTTCCGGATGCTCGGCCGGGTATCCTGACCGCGTTCCCTGGAGGACGAGATGACAGCACAGCACCTGGAAGACGGCGGGCCGCTCATCCCTCAGCCGGCCATGACCCGGGAAGCCCTCCGGGACGCCGTGCGGCGGATCGACATGGCCAACGTCGCCGTGTTCGACAGGGAGTGCAACGAGGCGTTCGACCGCGCAGCGGGGACGGGTGCCATCAACCCGCTGCGGTTCTTCCTCATCAAGTGGGCCACTCACGTGGCGATCCACCGCTGGCCGGCACGCTCCGCGGCGCTGCACGAGGCAGAACGGGTCGCGGGAGATCCGAGCGCGACGGAGCAAGAGTTCACGGCCGCCATGGAGATCAGCAGCCGCATCCTCGCCGAGGCGCAACGCGAGATCGGTCAGTGACTCCGCGGGGCGAAGGGGTCGAGAACGACAACGGCTGGGCGTGGGAATGCGACCCCAGCCGGCTGTGGGTTCTCGGGGACATGCCCGCGGAGCACCAGGAGGCGGTCGCCATGGTGCTGGACGGTCTCGTCGACTTGGCGTCGATGGCCATCGACCCCAAGGACGGCAGCCTCTACGAGGATCCCCAGCCCATGCGGCTGCGTACGTACGAAGACGAACACCTGATGCTCTGGTACCAGACCATCACGCATCGCAGGCGGGTCTACCTGAAGCGCGTCAACCTGTGACGAGCCGTTGAGATACTGCCGTCGTGGATACGAGGGCGGGGGCGGACGAGATACAGCGGGGCCGGCTCACGGAATGGGCGTTGCGTCCTGCTGAGCCGGCGGATGTCGAGCCGATCGCGGAGCTGCGGGCAACGGTGATGCGGCCGGATCTCGAGAGGTTGGGACGGTTCGACGAACACAGGGTCCGGCAGCGGCTGCGGGATTCCTTCTCCCCGCAGTACACGTCGGTCATCGTGGCCGATGACGCCTTCGCGGGATGCGTCACCATGCGTCCGGCCGAGGACGGGCGGTGGCTGGAGCATTTCTACTTGGCTCCGGCTTTCCAGGGCCGGGGGCTCGGATCGTCCGTCCTGCGGGCATTGCTGACGCAGACCGACGCCGATCGGGTACTCGTCCGCCTCAACGTCCTCCAAGGCAGTGCGGCCCAACGGCTCTACGAGCGCCACGGGTTCACCGTGGAGGCCCAGGATCCGATCGACGTCTACATGGTGCGATGGCCTGGTGCCGGTGCGGGGGCTTCCGGCAGGTGAAGGATGGAGCGTGCTCCTCTTCCGCCGTTACTCCGGTGTGGGGGCCTCGTCCACCGGGGTTTCGATCGTCGCAGTGTTGTTGACCTGATTCGGGTCGGGTGAACTGGTGGTCACCGTGGCCTTGTCGGTGACCGTGCCGCCCTCCGGGGCGATGACCCTCAGGACGATCTCGGTGGTGGCCTGGGTGCCGCCGGCTAGAGTGCCCAGCGAGCAGGTCACTGTGTCGGAGGAGCCGCTCGGCGGGATCACGCAGCTGCCCTGGCCGGGAGTGGCGCTGACGAAGCGGGCATTGGGCGGCAGGGTGTCGTTGAACACGACGTTCTCGGCGGTCTGCGGGCCGTGGTTGGTCACGGTGACGGTGTAGGTCAGGTTCGATCCGGTCGGTACGGGCTCGGGCTCGGCGCTGAGCGCGAGTGCCACGTCGGCGCCCGAGCGGACGATGGCCAAGCTGTGTTCGCCTCCGGCGGCGACAGCAGTCGCGGTCTCAAGGGACGGGACCAGCACCGGGATCCCCCTGTCGGTGGTGCTGCCGTCGCCGATCTGACCGTTGCCGTTGTCGCCCCAGGCGGCGACGGTGCCGCCGGTGCCCTTGGCGAGGGTGTGGTTGCCGCCTGCGGAGATGGCTGTCACGTCAGTGAGTCGCGTGCCGCAGGGGATGCTGCTTCCGATCGCGCAGGGGCGCACGGGCACGCTCGTGGCGCCGGTCCCGCTGAAACCGATGCCGAGCTGGCTGTTGTCGTTGGCCCCCCATACGCGGACGCTGGTGTCGGAGTGGAGGGAGACGCTGTGGCGGCCCCCCGCGGAAATGGCCGTCACGCCGCTGAGGGCGCGGCAGGGGAAGACCGCGGACTCGCAGACCGTGACAGGGGAAGGCTGCTGAGTGGAGTTGCCGTTGCCGAGTTGGCCGTTGGTGTTGGCTCCCCAGGCGGCGACGGTGCCGGTGGTGCGCAATGCCAGACTGTGCCGACTTCCCGCGGCGATGGCCGTCACGCCCGTGAGGCCGACCTGGCGGGGGATGGTGTTGCCGAGTCCACTCGATGTCCTGCCGAGTTGTCCGTTGCTGTTGTCTCCCCAGGAAACGACGTTGCCGTTGGTGCGCAAGGCAAGGTTGTGATTCCCGCCGGCAGCGATGGCCGTCACGCCGGTCAGGACGCCCGAGCCGCATGAGGTTGCCGAAGGGCCGGCGAACGTGTCCTGCTGACAGACCCCGACGGGCGTGGTCCAGGCAAAGCCGGTGGAACTCGTCCCCAGCTGACCGAGGGTGTTCGCTCCCCAGGAGAGGACGGTGCCGTCTGAACGCAAGGCCAGACTGTGGTTGTCGCCTGCGGCGACGGCGATGACACCGGTGAGGAAGCTGCTACAGGTTCCCGTCTGACCGGGCGCGGTCTGGCCGGGAGCGCAGACCCGCACCGGGGTGGTCCTGTCGGAGAACGAGCCGTCACCGAGCTGCCCGCCGGCGTTCGACCCCCAGGTCCAGACCGTGCCGTCGGCACGCAGCGCGACGCTGTGGTGGGTGCCCGCTTCTAGGGCGATGACGCGGTCCAGGGACGAGACGCACGTAGCGGGAGCGCACACGGAGACAGGCGTGGTGGAGCGGCTGATCGTGGTCGCGTCGCCGAGTTGCCCGTTCGCGTTGCTGCCCCACGCCAATACGTTGCCGGGCTCCGCGGAGGCACCTCCGTCCGCCGCGAACGCACCCGGCGCCGCACCTGGAGAGAAGCCGCTCCACAGGAGCGCCGCAACACCCAGGGCGAGGGCCCGCCCACGAGAGCGGCCGCCGAGCTTGAATCGCATGTTCGTACTCCCGGAAGGAATCACACGTCGATCCTGGGGGCGGAGATCCCGGTGTCGCGCCGCGGCGCGCTCGGTGGCCTCCCTATGGCGCAACCCGCGTCCGCGTGGCTCGGGTCTTGGGCTGCGGGACGTCGTCCTGGTCGACGCCATCGTGCCGGCGCATGGGACACCGTCCCATCTGCGCTGACGCGCCGTACGTCAAGCTCGTTTTGACACCCCCACACCAGGGTTGTACAGTCGAGCAGTTGCCTGGAGCTGGAACGCTCGGCAGCAGCCCCCACAAGGAATCGAATTTCGTGTGGGGACACTCGACTCTTCATTCGGGAATCGAAGCCGGTTAATCCGGTGGAAAACTTCTGATAGAGTCGGAACCGCCGGAAAGGGAAACGCGAAAGCGGAAACCTGGAAAGCACCGAGGAAGTCGGACGCGAAAGAGTCTGATAGAGTCGGAAACGCAAGACAGCAGAACGAAAGCCCGGAGGAAAGCCCGAGAGGGTGAGTACGAAGGAAGCGTCCGTTCCTT
>NZ_JBHWJY010000174.1:0-3691 GCF_042731135.1 Streptomyces sp. NPDC059874 | reverse complement strand
GTGGCTCCCCCTCCGGGCCACCGCAGCCGCCGTTCCCCCCGTACGTTCCCCCGTAAGTCTTCGTGCTGCTCCGCTACGGACGGGGAGTCGACGCGTGGTTGTCCAGCGTCTGGATCTCCTCGCCCGAGGCGTGGTTGTCGAGGGGTTTGATCTCGATGCCCGACGCGTGGTTGTCCAGGGTCTCGATCTCGACGCCCGAAGCGTGGTTGTCGAGCGGCTTGAGGTCGCCGTCGGTCGGCAGGATGTTCTCGTTCGTCGTCATCGGATCTCCTGATGGATGGGTCGGGCCCGTTCGGCGATTCCCCCGCGGATCGCCGAACGGGTAGTCCTCCAAGCGACCCGGGTTGCCCCCCGACGCACCGGATCGATGAATCAATCGTGCCCGGGGGCGATAAACGTCCGATGAACGTCTCGTCCATCGGACGTCGATGCAGGTCAGGCGGCGATCTCCGAGGCCAGTAGGGCCTGGACCTCAGCCAGTTCGGCCGATCCCAGCTGTTCGAAGACGGCCTCGGCGTCACGCCAGCACGCCCGCGCCCGGTCAGTCTGCCCCAGCCGTCGCAGGGCCTTGCCCAGCACCGTCAGCACGGTCGCCCGCCGCCACTCGCCACCGATGCCGCGCAGGGCGATGGCCTGTTCGGCGTGCGAGGCGGCCAATGTCGGCCGGCGGGCCGCCAGATGGGCCTCGGCGAGCCGGAAGTGGGTCACGCCCTCCCACAGCGGCTGGCGGTTGTCGTGGAACAGCGCCAGCGCCTCGGTGAGCTGGGTCAGGGCCTCGCCGAGCCGACCCGCCTGGGTGAGGGCGATGCCCAGCGCGTAGCGGCCGTTGGCCAGGCGCAGGGTCAGGCCCATCCGGTCGTAGATGGCGATGCCCTGCTGGGCGAGGTCTATGGCGCTGATCAGGCGGCCCAGCTCCACGTGGATGCGGGAGAGGTTGCACAGGGCGCTGGCCTCGCCGATGTTGTTGCCGTCGGCGCGGAAGTTCTGGATGGCCTCCAGCAGGTAGCGCTCGCCGTCGGCGTAGCGGCCCTGGTAGAGGGCGATGATCCCGCGGTCGTTGGGCGCCCAGCAGCTGGGCAGCGGGTCGCCGGCCTCGCGGGCCAGGGCGGTGGCCTGGCGGGCCTCGTCGTCGGCCTCGGCGAAGCGGCCGGCGACCAGGTGCACGTTGGTGAGGGTGGTACGGGCCCGGCCCTCGGCGTACGGGTCCTTCGCGGCCTGGGCGGCGTCGCGCAGGGCGAGCGCCGCGGACTCGTACTGCTTGGAGTTGGCCCCGGACTCCGCCAGGTCCTTCGCCGCCCACAGCAGGTCCACGGCCCGCCGCAGTACGAGCGTCCCGCCGGCCCGTACGGAGGCCTGGCGTACGCACGCCAGCAGCGGGTCGGCCTCGGCGTACAGCCAGTCCAGGGCGGCCCGGGGCTCGCCGAAGACCAGCCCGGGGTAGTGCGTGTCGGACAGGTGCGCGGGCAGCCGGTCGCCGGGCCGTTCCAGGGCGTACACCCCCGACGCGGTGGCCAGGTAGAAGTCCAGGAGCCGGTCCAGGGCGGCGTGCCGCCCGCTCTCCGGCTGCTCGTCGCGTTCGGCGCACGCACGCGCGTAGAGGCGTACGAGGTCGTGGAAGCGGTAGCGGCCGGGAGCGGCGGATTCGAGCAGGGAGCAGTCGACTAAAGCTTCGAGGAGGTCCTCGGTGTCGTACTCGGGCAGGTCGAGCACGGCGGCCGCCGCGGCCAGGGAGATGTCGGGGCCGTCGGCCAGGCCGAGGAGCCGGAACGCGCGCTGCTGGGCGGGTTCGAGCTGGCCGTAGCCCAGCTCGAAGGTGGCCTTGACGGCGAGGTCGCCGGCCTGGAGCTCGTCGAGGCGACGGCGTTCGTCGGCGAGCTTCGCGGCGAGGACGGAGACGGTCCAGGTGCGGCGGGCGGCGAGGCGGGAGGCGGCGATGCGGATGGCGAGCGGCAGGAACCCGCAGGCGCCGACCACGTCGAAGGCGGCCTGGCGTTCGGCTCCGACCCGTTCCTCGCCGACGATCCGGGTGAAGAGCTGGAGGGCCTCCTCGGGGCTCATCACGTCGAGGTCGACGAGATGGGCCCCGGCGAGGCCCGCCATGCGGACCCGGCTGGTGACCAGGGCGGCGCAGCCGGCGGTGCCGGGCAGCAGCGGCCGGACCTGGGCGGCGTCACGGGCGTTGTCGAGCAGTACGAGGACCCGACGGCCGTCGAGAGTGGAGCGGTAGAGCGCGGCCCGGTCGGCGGGGGAGTCGGGGATGGCGGTGTCGGGGGTGCCGAGGGCGCGCAGGAAGGAGCCGAGGACGGCGACGGGCTCGGCGGGCCGAGGCTCGGTGCCCTGGAGGTCGACGTAGAGCTGGCCGTCGGGGAAGTGCGGGCGGGCGGCGTGCGCGACGTGCACGGCCAGGGTGGTCTTGCCGACGCCGCCGATCCCGGCGAGCGCGGAGACGGCCATGACCTGGCCGCGGGCGCCGTCGGCCAGGATGGCGCCGAGCTCCTCGACGAAACCGGCGCGGCCCGTGAAATCGGGCACCGTCGCGGGCAGTTGGGCGGGCCGTACGTGGACGGCCGCGGCGGCCGGGGCCGCGTCCTCGGCGCGGGCCAGGTCGGCGTCGGCGTTCAGGATGCGCTGCTGGAGCGCGGACAGCTCGGGGCGGGGGTCGACGCCGAGCTCGCCCGAGAGGAGGCGGCGGGTGTCGGCGTAGACGGCGAGGGCCTCGGCCTGCCGGCCGCTGCGGTACAGGGCGAGCATCAGCAGCTCGCGCAGGCGTTCGCGCAGCGGGTGGGCCGCGGTGAGCGCGGTGAGTTCGGAGACGGCCTCGGCGTGGTGGCCGACCTCCAGGTCCAGGTCGAGGCGGGTCTCCAGCAGCTGGAGGCGCCATTCCTCCAGCCGGACGCGTTCGGTTTCGGCGTGCGGGCCGGGGACGCCGGCCAGCGGCTCGCCGTCCCACAGGTCGAGGGCGCGGGCCAGCAGCGTACGGGCGAGGGCGCGGTCGCCGGACGCGCGGGCCGCCTCGGCGTCGTCGGCGAGGCCGCGGGCCACGCCGAGGTCGAGGGTGGCGGCGGAGCGCAGGCGGATGGCGTAGCCGCCGGACTCGGAGACGAGCAGCCCGGGGTCGAGGACCTTGCGCAGCCGGGAGGCGTACGTCCGGATGGTGGCGAGGGCCTGCTGCGGGGGGTCCTCGCCCCAGATCGCGTCGATGAGCTCGGGCGCGGTGGCGGTGCGGCCGTCGCGCAGCAGCAGCGCGGCGAGCAGGGCGCGCTGCTGGGGGGTGCCGGAGGGCAGCGCCTCGGAGCCGCGCCAGGCCCGGATGGGCCCGAGCACGGCGAACCGGGACTCGCCGGCGAGCTCCTCGGCGGTGGGCTCTTGGGCGGAGGCCGCGGGACCCGGCGGGTGGCTGCGCCGCTCGGATGGGAGCGGGGTGGTTCCGCCGGGGCCGGGCGTCGGGTGGCTGCGCCGCTCGGGCGGGGGCGGGGTGGTTTCGCCGGGGTCGGGCGTCGGGTGGCTGCGCTGTTCGGATGGGGGCGGGGTGGTTTCGCCGGGGGCGGAGGCCGGGTGGCTGCGCCGCTCGGGCGGGAGCTGAGTGGTTCCGCCGGGGCCGGGCGCGCGCCGGGGCGTCTCCTCGGGCGCCGAACGTTTCCAGGGGTCGGAGGGCCGGGCGGTGGTTGTGTTCGGCGCCCTGCGGGGACGC
>NZ_JBHWJY010000173.1:0-3780 GCF_042731135.1 Streptomyces sp. NPDC059874 | reverse complement strand
CTTGTACTGGACGTACTTGGGCTTTCGCCCGGTGCGGCGAGAGTGCGTGCCAGGCGCCGCGGGGCAGACGCGAATTTGACGACAGGGCCTAGGGCGCCGGGCGGGGTCGGCCGTGCCATGTCCAGCCCCGCCGGCGTTTGAGGCGCGGGTTCTGGGGCGGAGCCCCAGAACCGGTAGGCCGCGGTCCGCGGGTCAGGACAGCTTGCCGTCGTAGTCCGGCAGCTTGACGGCGAGTTCGGCGTGCCCGCCGACCAGGTCGCTCTCGTTGTTGCCGATGTTGGCGATGATCGTGTACCCGCGCGCCTCGATCTCCGCGCGCTTGCCCGTCTTGTAGGCGCTGACCTCGCCGAACAGGTCGGGCAGGTCACGGACGTACAGGCCGGAGACGGGGTAGCCGACGGACCGCAGGTTGCGCTCGGTGAGGGAGTAGATGATCCCCGGGCGGGCGGTGACGAAGAAGATCGCCACCCCGCGCTCGTTCGCGTACCGGGTCAGCTCGCGGACCTTGGCGATCGCGGGGGTCGGGAACGTCCAGAACCAGTGGAAGTCCGTCTCCAGCGAGCTGTTGTCGATGTCCAGGACGATCGCGGGCTTCTCGCCGGCGGGCGCGGAGGCGATGCGCTGCTCGATCGCGGGGCGGACCGCGTCGATGACTCCCGCCACGTCGCGCTGCCAGGTGGCGTAGTCGATGCCGAGGATCGCCGCGTTCCCGCCGGGAGCGGACGCGGTGTACGACGTCCGCGCGGTGGGGGCGGCCTCGGCGGCCGTGGCCGGAACCAGGGTCAGGACGGCGGCCGCCGCGGCCAGAGCGGCGGTGGTGGCGGCGGTACGGGTGCTGCGCATGTGGGGGACGCTCCTCGATCACGCAATTGGCATGGACGCGACCAGAATTGGCCAGATCCTCACCCGTGTCTACTGGTCGGTAGGAAACTTTTCGTGGCCGCCCGATGAACCGCGCCGGCGCTCTGCCCCCTGCCCCCGTCCCCGCTACGTCTCGCAGTCCAGCACCGTGCGGCACAGCCCGCACCGCGCCCTCAACCGCCCGCGCACCGGCACCCGCACCCGCTGCTCGCACACCGGGCACGGGAAACTCACCCGCGGCGGGCCTCCGTCCTCCCGTTCGAAGCGGTACGCGGCCCCCCGCGCCGAAACCGCCCCGGCGTGCCGGTCCTTGGCGTAGCGGAGCCGGGCCACGGGCCCCGCCGCGGCGAGAGGAGCCCGGCGACGGTCCCGCTCGGCCACGGCGCGGCCGCGCACGTACGCCTCGTACGCCTGCGGGCTCGTGAACCAGGAGGAGGGGTCCTCGCCGAACAGGGCGGCCCGCTTGGCCAGGACGAACCCCAACTCCTCTGGGGTGAGGTAGCCGAACCGCTGGTGGGTCAGCGCGTCCTCGCGGTAGGCGTCCAGCAGTAGCCAGCCCGCCCCCAGGAAGACGGCGGCGGTGTCGGTGAGGATCTCGTTCTCCGCGGTGTCCGGGAAGCGCAGGCCCAGCCGGTGCAGCAGCACGTGGGCCACCTCGTGGGACAGCGCGGCCGCCAAGTCCCGGCGGTGCGTGCGGAAACGATCGTTGACCTCCACGAAGTACTCCGGCCCCGCGGCCAGTTCCACCGTGGCCGCGTCCTCCATGGGTCGGAAGCTCACGACCATGCGCGCGTCCGGCAGCCGTAGGGTGCGCACCACCGCGGAGGCCACCCGCTGCGCACCCAGGTACAGGTCGTCGGAGGGGTCGAAGACCGCGTCGGCGGGAGCCAGGCTCATGGCGTGGGCACGGATCCCGTCGGCCGACAACCGCCGGAACAGCGCGGTGATAGAGGCGCGCACCGTGGGCAGGTGCGGAAATCCGTGCTCGATGGGGCTGCCCGGCCTCCCGTTGTGCGTCATCGGGCACCCCCCGCCGCAAGCCCTCCCGCGCCCGGCCCCGGTTGGCCAAAAATGCCTTCTTGATGCCCGCCACGCGTCAGGTGTGTCATGGCCCCGTCATCTCTTTGATGGCGCGCACCGCCCAACCCCCCACGAAAGGCAGTGTGTTGACTGTGACCACCCTCGCGCGACTCCTCAAGCGCACCCTCGCCGCCGGCGCGGTCGCCCTCGCGGCCGTCAGCCTCCAGCCCGGCACCGCCACCGCCTCCCCGAACCCCGTCGTCGGCGGCACCCGCGCCGCCCAAGGCGAATTCCCCTTCATGGTCCGCCTCTCCATGGGCTGCGGCGGCGCCCTCTACACCCAGCAGATCGTCCTCACCGCCGCCCACTGCGTGAACGGCTCCGGCAACAACACCACCATCACCGCCACCGCCGGCGTCGTCGACCTGCGCAGCTCCAGCGCCATCAAGGTCAAATCCACCAAGGTACTCCAGGCCCCCGGCTACAACGGCAAGGGCAAGGACTGGGCCCTCATCAAACTCGCCCAACCCGTCAACCTGCCCACCCTCAAGATCGCCGAGACCAAGACCTTCGACAACGGCACCTTCACCGTCGCCGGCTGGGGCGCCACCCGCGAAGGCGGATCCCAGCAGCGCTACCTGATGAAGGCCACCGTCCCCTTCGTCTCCGACGCCGCCTGCCAGGCCGCGTACGGCAGCGACCTCGTCCCGCGCGAGGAGATCTGCGCCGGCTACCTCGACCAGGGCGGCGTCGACACCTGCCAGGGCGACTCCGGCGGCCCCATGTTCCGCCGCGACACCGCCGGCGCCTGGATCCAGGTCGGCATCGTCAGCTGGGGCGAAGGCTGTGCCCGCCCTGACTACCCCGGCGTCTACACCGAGGTCTCCACCTTCGCGGCCGACATCAAGGCCGCCGCGGCCACCCTCTAGCAGGCAGTCTTCGTCCTTCCGGCCGAACCGGAACGGGCCGGAAGGACGAAGCCCCGCACTCCGAACGCACGTAACGTCGACCGTCCCGGCCGTGTGCGGTTGCGGGCCGCCGCACGCGACGGTCCCATGGGAAGGATCCATCGGCAGCGGGCGACAGTGGGGCAGGCAGCGCATGGCGATCAGAGTGGTCATCGCGGACGACCAGGACATGGTCAGAACCGGCTTCCGGATGATCCTCGAAAGCCGGCCGGACATCGAGGTCGTCGCGGACGTCGTCGACGGCGAGGCCGCCCTCGCCGCGGTCGAGAAACACCGACCGGACGTACTCCTCCTCGACATCCGCATGCCGAAACTCGACGGCCTCGAAGTCACCCGGCGCCTCTCCGACCGCGACCGGCCACGCATCGTCATCGTCACCACCTTCGACCTCGACGAGTACGTCCACGCCGCGCTCCACGGCGGAGCGTCCGGCTTCCTCCTGAAAGACGCGAGCCCGGCCATGCTGGTTGAAGCGGTCCGGGCGGCAGCCGTCGGCGACTCCCTCGTCTCGCCCGCCATCACCGTCCGCCTCCTGCGCGAAATGGCCCCCCGCACCCCCACCAACCAGGCCCGCCGCCCCGCGGAACCCCTGACCGAACGGGAACGCGAAGTCGTACGCTGCCTCGCGCGCGGCCTGACCAACGCCGAGATCGCGGGGGAGCTCTACGTCTCCCTCTCCACGGTCAAAACCCACCTCGCCAACGTCCAGGCCAAGCTCGACGCCCGCAACCGCGTGGAAATCGCCGCCTGGGCCTGGGAAAGCGGCCTGGCCGCCAACGCGGCGTGACGCCGCACCCGCACCGACCCGCAGCCCGGCCGCGCTTTCCGGTGCCGCCGGGCGAGTTTCAGCCCCGCCGGCGTTTGAGGCGCGGGGTCCGGGGCGGAGCCCCGCTCATCGAGCCGCACAGGGCAGGCGGCGCCGACCACATCC
>NZ_JBHWJY010000172.1:0-3948 GCF_042731135.1 Streptomyces sp. NPDC059874 | reverse complement strand
AAAGCCCAAGTACGTCCAGTACGAGGGCTTCCGCCCGGCACGCCGAGAGCACGCACCAGACGCCGCGGGGCCGCCCTTCGGGCGACGACGGGAATGTGACGACAGGCCCTAGGAAGCGAGGAAGGCCCGGACGCCCGCCGAGGTGCCGTCGTCGCCGAGCAGGTCGTTGTGTTCGAGGCAGCCGACCGGCGTGTTGGTCGCCCCGGTCAGCGGGACGCTGTCGTCGGGGTTGACGACCTCGTCGCAGTTGGACCAGAAGGTCCCGTACTTCACGGTGCCAGGGGTCTCGTCCCCGCCGTTCAGGTTCTTCACCACGTACGAGCCGGGGGTCATGTCACGGCACGCCTGGTCCCACAGGGCGCAGGCCCACGCGGTGGACGTGCCTCGGTTGGGGCCGGCCAGCGAGACCCAGTGGTCCACGGTGGCCCCGCCGCCGCCGAACTTCACGTACCAGCGGCTCACCAGCGAGCCGAAGGAGTGCGCGACGACATCGACCTTGGCCGCACCGGTCTGCCTGCGGACGTCCTCGACGTAGGAGGCGAGCCGGCCGGACAGGACCTCGTTGACCGACCGGTGGGTGTCGTAGCCGAAGGAGAAGAGTTCCGAGTCCGCGTATCCGGCGGCGCGCAGGTCCCCGCGCAGGACTCCCCAGACGCCCGGGTCGGCGTTGTAACCGTGCACGAAGACCACCGGATTACGCGATGACGCCCGGTCGGCGTCCTCGGCCGTGACCCGGTCGGCGGCATGGGCCGCCACCGGCGCGAGCAGCACGAGGCAGAGCGTCAGGAACGCGAGCAATCTCTGGCGGGTCGTCAGCATCGGGTCCCCTTTACCTTGTTACGCGCGAGTAGCGCGTGTGGTGCGCGCATGGTGCTGCCTGTCGGTACAGAAATCCACCCCCATGCAGCCGCGACGCACCCCCCGACCGGAGCAGCACAACGGGCGGTTAGTCCGAAATGCCCGAGATGATACGAAAAGCGACCGGCAGTTCCGTCGGTCTTCTTGCGTCAGCGCTCTCGGGAGGATCTGCCGTGACCGTCAGTCTTGAGCAGTTGCGCCGCTGCCACGTCGCCGTCGACCTGGGGGCGGCGAGGACCCGCGTGTACGTGAAGGGCGCCGGCCTCGTGGTCGACGAGCCCAGCGTCGCCGCGGTGAACACGCGGACCGGCGCACTCATCGCCGTGGGGACCTTCGCGGAGCGGATGACCGGCCGCACGCCCGACTACATCCGGGTCGTGCGCCCCGTGTCCGGCGGCACCGTCGTCGACATCGAGATGGCCCAGCGCATGCTGCGCCACCTGCTCGGCGAGAAGCTGCGCCGGGCCCTGCGCCGCAAGCCGCGGCTGCGGGCCGCCGCCTGCACCCCGCACGACGCGGACCCGCTGGCCCAGCGGGCCGCCGTGGAGACCCTCGTCGGCCTCGGCGCCCGGCGCGTCGAACTCGTCGACACCCTGATCGCGGCGGCCGTCGGCTGCGGACTGCCCGTGGAGCAGCCGACCGCGACGATGATCATGGTGTGCGGGGCCGCGGCCACCCAGGTGGCCGTCCTCTCCCTCGGCTCCATCGTCACCGCCAAACGCATCCCCGTCGGCGGCGAGGCCATCGACCACGCCGTCGTCCAGCACCTGCGCCACGCACACGAGCTGATGCTGCCCAGCCAGGCCGTCCGGCCGCTCCAACTGGCCCTGCACGACAGCGGCATCACCGCCGGGGGCCCCGCCTCCACCCTGATCCACGGCCGCGACGTGGCCACCGGACTGGCCCGCTCCGTCCATGTGGACACCGCCGCCGTACGGGACGCCATCCACACCCCGCTGACCGCCGTACTCGACGGCATCGGCAAGGTGCTGCGGGACTGCCCGCCGGACCTGGTCGCGGATCTGACGGACCGGGGGATCATGATGGTGGGTGGCAGCGCCCTGCTGCCCGGGCTGGACCAGATGCTGCGGGACGCCACCGGAATGCCCGTGGCCATCGCGGAACGGCCGGACGTGTGCGCCGTGATGGGTCTCGGCGCGATGCTCGAAGGGAAGATCGCCCCCATGGTTCTCAACCCGCTGGCCGAATGACGAACGCCGGGCAGCAGCCCGAGGACGAGGGATCCAGCCTCCCCGTCCTGCTGGAGGCGGTCCTCAGCGTCGGCTCCGAGCTGGAGTTGCGCACGACGCTCCAGCACATCGTGGACTCGGCGACCGAGCTCTGCGCGGCACGGTACGGAGCGCTCGGGGTGATAGACCCCGAGCGCGTCCGGCTGACCGAGCTGTTCACGGCCGGGATGACCGAGGCGCAGCGGGCCGCCATCCCGCATCTGCCTGACGGCCGCTCCGGGGTGCTCGGCGCCCTCGTCGGCGACCCGCGGCCGCTGCTGCTGGACGACCTCACGAAGGACCCCCGGTCGGTCGGCTTCCCGCCCGGGCACCCGCCGATGCGCAGCTTCCTGGGCGTCCCGATCCGGGTGCACACGGAGGTCTTCGGCAACCTCTACCTCACCGAGAAGCGGGGCGGCGGGTCGTTCACCGACGACGACCTCGCGCTGCTGCGGGTCCTGGCCTCGCAGGCGGGGATAGCAATCGGCAACGCCCGGCTGTACGAGACCGCGCGCCGCCGGGAGCGGTGGATCGAGGGCGCCGCCGCCGTGACCACCACCCTGCTGGCCGGCCGCCCGGCCGCGGACGCGCTGATGTGCGTCGCCGAACGGGCCCGGCTGCTCGCCGACGCCGCGGCCGGGGTGGTGCTCCAGCCGACCCCCGAGGGCGGCATGGAGATCGTGGCCGCCTCCACGCACGGGGACCCCGGGGACCTGGTCGGCACGGCGATCGCCCCCGGCAGCCCGGTCCTGACGCAGCTCCTGGGCGGCGAGCCGGTCTTCATAGACGATTCGGCGACCGACCCCCGAATGACCACGCACGTCCGTGAGCGGTTCGGCCCCAGCATGATGCTTCCGCTCCAGAGCGGCGGCCAGCTGATCGGCACCCTCGCCCTGCCGCGCGCCCGCGGCGGTCCCGCGTACGACGCCGTGGACCGGCTGCTGGCCTCGCAGTTCGCGTCCCAGGCGGCGCTGGCCCTGGTCCTGGCGGACGCGCAGCACGACCGCGAGCAGCTGGCGGTCTACGAGGACCGCGACCGGATCGCGCGGGACCTGCACGACCTCGTCGTCCAGCGGCTGTTCGCGACGGAGATGATGCTGGAGAGCACGAAGAAACGGTCCGCCGCCGCGCCGGCCGGCGACACCGTGGGCGTGGAGCTGGCGCGGGCGGTCGACGAACTGGACTCCACCATCCAGGAGGTCCGGACCGCCATCTTCGCCCTCCAGCAGCCGCCGACGGACGCCCCGACGACGTTCCGGGGCCGGGTCCTGCGCGAGACGGGCGGGGCGGCGGTACTGCTCGGATTCCAGCCGTCGGTGCACTTCGCGGGCGCGGTGGACGCGTTGCTCCCGGATCCGGTGGCGGGAGACCTGCTCGCCGCCCTGCGCGGCGCCTTGGCGGCGGCGCACCGGCGCTCGGAGGTCACCTCCATCGAGGTGGAGGTGGACGCGGTCCCCTCACGGGTACGGCTGACGGTGTCCGACGACGGGCGGACGGAGTCGGGCGCGCGGGGCACGACGGTGACGTGGGAGTCGGCGCTGTAGCCCTCCCGGGCCGTTTCCCGTGCCGGGGGGCTCGGCCGGTGGGGCGGTGTCCCCTGGCGGGGGCTGCGTGCGGGGGGCCGGTGCCGGGGTGGGGTGTCGTCCGGGACTCATGATTTATGGCGCCTGGACGTGACTTCGTTGGTGCGGGTGGGTGCGCGCCACAAATCACGTTTTACGTCCCGGACGACACCCCACCCCGTCCCCGGCCTGGCCGGCCTCCTTGCCTAGACGAGTAAGTCCGAAGTCTTCGGGCGCATGAAGCGAGGGTCTCGTTGATCCGTTTGTGACGACAGATCTCGAAACCCTCGCGACAGCAC
>NZ_JBHWJY010000171.1:0-4093 GCF_042731135.1 Streptomyces sp. NPDC059874 | reverse complement strand
GCTGCATCGCCCGGGGGACGACCCCCGGACCCCCAGCAGGAGGCCCGCTCCGGCTACACGAACGCCAGGTTCACGATCCAGAAGCTCACCGCGGCGACCAAAGCCGCGGCCGGCATCGTAATGAACCAGCCCAGGATGATGTTCTTGGCGACGCCCCAGCGCACCGCGTTCACCCGCTTGGTCGCGCCCACACCCATGATCGCCGAGGTGATCACGTGGGTGGTGGAGATCGGCGCGTGGAAGAGGAACGCCGAGCCGAACATGATCGAGGCGCCGGTGGTCTCCGCCGCGAAGCCCTGCGGCGGGTCCAGCTCGATGATCTTGCGGCCGAGCGTACGCATGATGCGCCAGCCGCCCGCGTACGTACCGAGCGACAGCATCACGGCACACGCGACCTTGACCCAGATCGGGATCGCCGCGTCGGCGGCCTGCACATCGGCGATGACCAGGGCCATCACCACGATGCCCATCGTCTTCTGCGCGTCCTGGAGGCCGTGGCCGAGCGCCATGGCGGCCGCGGACACCGTCTGCGCGATACGGAAGCCGCGCTTGGCCTTGTGCGGGTTGGCCCGGCGGAACATCCACAGGATGACCACCATCACCAGGTAACCGGCCACCAGACCGACGACCGGCGAGACGAACATCGGGATGACGACCTTCTCGACCACGCCGTCCCACAGCACGCCGATGCCCCCGGCCAGCGCCGCGCCCACCATGCCGCCGAACAGCGCGTGCGAGGAGGACGACGGCAGGCCGAAGTACCAGGTGATCAGGTTCCAGACGATCGCGCCGACCAGCGCCGCGAAGAGGATCCACATGCCCCGGTTGCCGTGGGGCGTCTCGATCAGGCCCTTGCTGACCGTCTTGGCGACCCCGCTGCCCAGGAAGGCACCCGCGAGGTTCATCACGGCGGCCATCGCCAGGGCGGCACGCGGGGTCAGCGCGCGCGTCGAGACCGAGGTCGCGATCGCGTTCGCGGAGTCGTGAAAACCGTTCGTATAGGTAAAGCCGAGCGCGACACCGATGGTCACGACCAGAGCGAAGGTGTCCACGAGGTTCAGGACTCCTTGACCGCGATGGTCTCCACCGTGTTCGCAACGTGCTCGAACGCGTCGGCCGCCTCTTCGAGCACGTCGACGATCTGCTTGAGCTTCAGCACCTCGATGGCGTCGTACTTGCCGTTGAAGAGCTGGGCGAGCAGCTTGCGGTGGATCTGGTCGGCCTGGTTCTCAAGGCGGTTGACCTCGATCCAGTACTCGGTGAGGTTGTCCATCGTCCGCAGGTGCGGCATGGCCTCGGCGGTCAGCTCGGCCGCGCGCGCCAGCACCTCGATCTGCTGCTCGACGCCCTTGGGCAGCTCCTCCACGTTGTAGAGGACGACCAGGTCGACCGCCTCCTCCATGAAGTCCATGATGTCGTCGAGCGACGAGGCCAGGTTGTAGATGTCCTCGCGGTCGAACGGCGTGATGAAGGAGGAGTTGAGCTGGTGGAAGATCGCGTGGGTCGCGTCGTCCCCCGCGTGCTCCGCAGCCCGCATCCGCTCCGCGATCTCGGCCCGTGCGGAGGAGTCCGCTCCGAGCAGTTCCATCAGGAGCTTGGAGCCCGTGACGATGTTGTCCGCGGATGCGGCGAACATGTCGTAGAAGCTCGTCTCCCTGGGGGTCAGACGAAATCGCACGTGAGGTCCTCGGGGTGCATTGGATTCGGTCAGGCTGATGCTAGGCGCATCCCCCGGCCACGGCTAACCGGCGGTTCCCCAGTGTCCTCCATCAGGCAGAGTGAGGACCACGGACCCCTGTCCCTTCGACGGGAGCCCGGTATCCTATACCCATGAGGGGTATGCGCGGACCACGGGAGGACGCATGACGACCATCGAGACAGAGGGCGCCGGAGCCGTCCACGGCTACCACCACCAGAAGGACGAGCACCTCAAGCGCCTGCGCCGGATCGAGGGCCAGATCCGCGGCCTCCAGCGACTCGTCGACGAGGACGTCTACTGCATCGACATACTCACCCAGGTCTCCGCGAGCACGAAGGCCCTCCAGTCCTTCGCCCTCCAGCTCCTGGAGGAACACCTGCGCCACTGCGTCGCGGACGCGGCGATCAAGGGCGGCGCGGAAATCGACGCGAAGGTAGAAGAAGCGACGAAGGCCATCGCCCGCCTCCTGCGCACATAACGACCTCAGCCCCGCCCCGCGCCCACCCCGGCGGGCCAACCCAGCCCTGGCACAGCCCAGCGGGGCACTATGCACGGGCACACCCCAGCGGGGCACCATGCCGCCTGCCGGGCAAACCCAGCCCCGCCGGCGTTTGAGGCGACACCTCCAGCCTCGCCGGCGTTTGAGGCGCCCATCCAGCCTCGCCGGCGCTTGAGGCGACACCTCCAGCCCCGCCGGCGCTTGAGGCGCGGGGCCTGGGGCAGAGCCCCAGCAGCGGCGCGTCAGCCGGACGGAAACCCGGCGGCGGCGCAGCCGACGGCACTTCAGCCCGACCAGATCCCCATCAGCACCTCGTCGATCCGGTCCTGACTCAGCCGATCCTCCACGGCCGCGGACGCCGCGATGATCAGCTCCCCGCACAGCTCGATCTCGGCCAGCGCCACGTGGTCCTGCACCGTCGTACCGCCTGCGGGAGTCACGGGTGTCACCTCAATCTGCCACCGGCCACCGGCCGTCATCGGTCATGCCGCATCACTCGCCGGCGCCCGGCTTCTCAGCGTAGGGAGGCGGCCCGCCGCGGCGCATGACACGGAAGGACCATTTCCGGGCACCGACCCATGGCCCGCACGCCCCACACTGGCCTGATCCCATCTACTCGGCGATCTTCCCCGCGTAGATGTCCCCGCTCGCGGGCAGCACCACCGTCACCGGCGTCCCGAACCCGTACAGCAGCGTCGTCGACGAGACATCGATCACGCCGTCGTTGACGTACGTGAACCGGTGGCGGACCTTCCGCAGCCGGCCCTCCTCGTCCAGGTAGGCGTCGAACGGCACGGTGTCCGTGCTGAACCCTTTCGCCGCCGCCTCCAGCGCCCCCCGCACCTCCGAAGAGGCGCTCCGCGCGGCCCGCCCGATGTCCGTCGTCCCCCGGTAGTGCCGCACCTTGGTGCCCGCCACCTCGGTCTCCCCGACGTACGACACCTCCTGCGCGCCCCGCAGCAGCTCGGCCGCGACCAGCGGATCGGTGGCCCCGCCCGTGACCAGGTTCCCGTCGGCCAGGGTCGTCGTGTCGACCCGGACCCACTTGTCTGCCGGCACGCCCGCGCCGCGGTTCTTCATGTACAGGGCTCCGGGCACGAGCAGCTCGGTGATGGGCCGGTGCTCGGCCTGCCCCTTCACGTCCGCCGGGAGCATGACCAGCAGCTGGCCCATCCGGTTCTTGAAGTCGACCCCGCCCTCGCCGCGGATCGTGACCCGGGTCCCGCCCGTGGCCATCTCCATGGCCGTACGGGCCCGGGCGCTGCCGGTCTTCGTCAGCGCGTCGGCGGCCCCGCGGACCACCGCCGCCGGGTCCGCGGGAGGCCGGTCGTCACCGCCGCCACCGCCCGCGCATCCGCCCATCGCCGTGACGGCCAGGGTGAGGCCGGCGGCGAGCACCGCGTCACCCGCACGCCCGCGCAGCCGCCTGTGCTGGTCAACCACCATCGCCTGCCAACCCCCAACGCGTGACCGCTGTCTGCCCGAGGCCCCCACCCGCTCCGGTTAACGAGGTCCGGGGTTTCCCGTCACGGCCCGCGGGGCTCCCGGGGGCGCACCCGACCCGGGTACCGTTGGGGCGTGGAACCGCACACCGACGCGCCCCTGGTCCCTCCGCTTGCCTCGATACTGCTCCAGCGCCCGCAGTCGCAGCCGCCGACCGGGCACACCACCTCCACCGCCGAGCGGGGATCGTTCTGCCTGGCGGTCTGCACCTGCGGTTGGAAGGGTCCGGCCCGCCGCTCCCGAGACCTGGCCCGCAAGGACGCCCTCCGGCACACCACCCCCTAGTGCTGTGGCCGCGACCCGGTGAACCTTTCCGGTCACAGCACTAGTAGGGCTTGGTCAGGTTGATTCGCGTGCGGGTATGTCGCGGTGGCAGGTGGGGCAGGCGCCGG
>NZ_JBHWJY010000170.1:0-4283 GCF_042731135.1 Streptomyces sp. NPDC059874 | reverse complement strand
GTACTGCAGGGGGGACCCTGTGGGAGAGTAGGACGCCGCCGAACAATCATTGTGGGAAAGCCCCGCACCTTATGGTGCGGGGCTTTTCTGCGTTCTGGGCCTGTTTGTTGGCGCCGATGCCGGCGCCAACAAGTCAGAGTCAGTGGATGTGCTCTGCCCAGGTTGATTCGCCGGTCAGGCAGGCGTGGCACAGGCAGCGGTTCGGGTGGGGGCTGGACGGGGAGATTTCCGCGCGGTACTGGCGCGCGTACTGTTCCAGCGTCGCGGCGTAGGTCTCTGCTTGGTCTGCGCTGAACCCATCGGGGTTTCGTGTGGTGCTCAGCCGCTCCACGACGCGGGGCGTGTGGACGAGCTTCGGTCGGAAGCTGTGAAGGTGGCGCGTCGCCGTGTTGATGACGATCCACCTGTTCGTGTGGCGCGCGCGGCCGATCACCGTGAGCCGGTCGCCTCCCGGGCCCCAGTAGACACGGGCGACGTACACCTTTGCCCCGCCCTTGAAGCTCTTCGTGCCCGGGCGCAGTTCCTGGCCGTCGTTTCCGCAGCGACGCCAGGTCACCACGTTCGCCGCGACCAACCAGACCGGCTCGGGCAGCGGGGCACTCGACTCGTTCACTTGTCCCTCCTTGAGGAACGCGACGGGACCTAGAGGCGGCCGGCGGCCTTGAGGGCGAGGTAGGCGTCCGCCAGGGCGGGGGCCAGGTCGTCCGGGGTGGCGTCGACCACGTGGACGCCGTGGCGGGTGAGTTGGTCGGCGATGCGGCGGCGCTGGGATTGGGACTGGGTGCCGGCCGCGGCCTCGTAGACCGCGTCGGCGTTGCCGCGGGCCGCGGTCATGGCGGCGACGTGGGGGTCGGCCACGGAGGCCAGCAGGACCGTGTGGCGGGCCGTGAGCTGGGGGAGGACCGGGAGCAGGCCCTCTTCTACGGGTGCCGTGTCCAAGCTCGTCAGGAGGACCACCAGGGAGCGGCGCGGGGCGCTGCGCAGGATGGTGGAGACCAGGGTGCGGTTGTCCGTCTCGACCAGTTCCGGTTCGAGGGTGGCCATCGCGTTGACGAAGGACGGGAGGACGTCGGCGGCCGCGCGTCCCTGGACCTGGGCGCGGGGCCGGCGGTCGTGGGCCAGCAGGTCCACGCGGTCGCCGGCGCGGGTGGCCAGGGCGGCGAGGAGCAGGGCCGCGTCCATGGCCGAGTCGAGGCGGGGGGCGTCGCCCACGCGGCCCGCGGAGGTGCGGCCTGTGTCCAGGCAGATCAGGATGTGGCGGTCGCGTTCGGGGCGCCAGGTGCGGACGGCCACCTTGTTCTGGCGGGCGGTGGCCCGCCAGTCGATGGAGCGGGTGTCGTCTCCGGGGACGTAGTCGCGCAGGCTGTCGAACTCGGTGCCCTCGCCGCGGGTGAGGACGCTCGTACGGCCGTCCAGTTCGCGGAGGCGTGCGAGGCGCGAGGGGAGGTGTTTGCGGCTCGTGAAGGGCGGCAGGACCCGGACCGTCCAGGGGACGGTGTGGGAGCCCTGGCGGGCGAGCAGGCCCAGCGGCCCGTACGAGCGGATCGTGACGCGGTCGGCCTGGCGGTCGCCGCGGCGGGTGGGCCGGAGGCGGGTGGTCAACCTGCGGCGTTCCCCCGCCGGGATGGTCAGGGTGTGCCGGGAGGCGGGGCCCTCGGTGCCGGGGAGCCAGCTGCTGGGGGGCCAGGCGTCGCGGATGCGGGCGCGGAGCGTGCGGGTGCCCGGGTTGGTGAGGGTGAGGTGCACGTCCGCCGTTTCGCCCAGGCGGACCGAGGTGTCGCCCGAGCGGGTGAGGAGGAGGGGGCGGACCGGCGCCGCGAGGGCGTAGTCGACCGCGCACGCCAGCGCCAGCGGGCCGTTGACCGCGAGCATCCCCGTCCAGCTCGGTTCGAGGATGCCGACGGGGATGCTGCCGAGGGCCGCCAGCAGGGCGGCGCGTCCGGTGAGGGCCATCAGCGCGGGACGGGGACGTGGGAGAGGATCGCCGTGATGACCGAGTCCGCGGTGACGCCTTCCATTTCGGCTTCGGGGCGCAGCTGGACGCGGTGGCGCAGGGTCGGGAGCGCGAGGGCCTTCACGTCGTCGGGGGTGACGTAGTCGCGGCCGGTGAGCCAGGCCCAGGCGCGGGCGGTGGCCAGCAGCGCGGTCGCGCCGCGGGGAGAGACGCCGAGGGTGAGGGACGGCGACTCGCGGGTGGCGCGGCAGATGTCGACGACGTAGCCCGCGATTTCGGCGGAGACGGTGGTGAGTGCGACGGCCTGGCGGGCGGCTTCGAGTTCGGCGCGGCCGGCGACCGGGCGGATGCCGGCGGCGTGCAGGTCGCGGGGGTTGAAGCCGGCGGCGTGCCGGGTCAGGACGCCGATCTCGTCCGCGCGGGAAGGCAGGGGCACGGTGAGCTTGAGGAGGAAGCGGTCCAACTGGGCTTCCGGGAGGGGGTACGTGCCCTCGTACTCGACCGGGTTCATGGTCGCGGCGACGAGGAAGGGCTCGGGGAGCGCGCGGGGCGTGCCGTCGACCGTGACCTGGCGTTCCTCCATGGCTTCGAGGAGGGAGGACTGGGTCTTGGGCGGGGTCCGGTTGATCTCGTCCGCGAGGAGGAGGTTGGTGAAGACCGGGCCGTTCTGGAAGGAGAACTCGGCGGTGCGGGCGTCGTAGACGAGGGAGCCGGTGACGTCGCTCGGCATCAGGTCGGGGGTGAACTGGACGCGCTTGGTGTCGAGTTCGAGGGAGGCGGCCAGGGCCCGTACGAGGAGGGTCTTTGCTACGCCGGGGACGCCTTCGAGGAGGACGTGGCCGCGGCAGAGCAGGGCGACGACGAGGCCGGTCACGGCCGAGTCCTGGCCGACCACGGCCTTGCCGATCTCGGTGCGGAGCGCTTCGAGGGAAGCGCGGGCGCTGTCCGCGGTCGCAGCCGTGGACTCGGTGGCCGGGTACGTCATGACGTACGGACCTCTCTTTCGAGGGCGTCGAGGTGATCGGCGAGCGCGACGAGTGCCGCGTCGTCGGAGGGTGTGGGGCCGAACAGGAGGGCGGTCACGTCCCGGGGGCCGTCCGTGAGCCGGGCGGAGACCGCCGGGGTGAGGGCGGTGGGTTCGTGGGCCTGGGTGTGCGGTACGCCGGTCAGGGCGGCGAGGCGTTCGCGGGCGGCGGCGCGCAGCACGGTGGCGGCGCGGTCGCGGGCGCGGGCCTTGCGGTAGAGGCGGGCGCGTCCTTCGGTGGCCTCGGAGGCGCGGATGACGACGGGGAGCTTCTCGGTGACGAGGGGGCCGAGTCGGCGGGCGCGCCAGAGGGCGGCGAGGGCCGCGGCGACGAAGAGCTGGAGCAGGGCCCAGGACCAGCCGGGCGGGGCCAGGTCGAGGAGGCTCAGGTCCTCGCCGGCGGCTTGGCTCTCGGCGTCGGAGTCCGCCAGGGACGGCATGTACCAGACGAGGTCCGGGCGGGAGCCGAGGAGTTGGAGGGCGAGGGAGGCGTTGCCGGCGTCGGCGAGGCTCTCGTTGAGGAGGATCGTGCCGGAGCCGAGGAGGACGGTGTCGCCCCCCTTGGTGCCGGTGGGGAGCACGAGGAGCGTGGGGTGGCCGTCGCTGGGGTAACAGGCGATGGCGCCGGGGGTGGTCGAGGTGTAGCGCAGGCCGGTACCCGTGGTGGCGCGGCCGGCGGACGTGGCGGCGGGCAGGGTGCAGCCAGGGGCGAGGTCGTCCGTGTGGGAGTCGCCCTTGGTGCGGACGCCGGGTGCCAGGTCGGGAAGGCTGTGGGTGGTGGGTCCCACGAGGAGGGTGCGGCCGCCGGAGAGGTCCATGGCCGAGCGGACCAGGCGGCGCTGGGTGGCGCCGAGCCGGTCGGGGTCGGTGACCAGGAGGGTGGTGCGGGGGCCGGTGGCGCCGGCGGCCTCTCGGGCTGTGGTGACGACGCGGGTGGTGACGCCGCGCTCCTTGAGCAGCTCGGCGACGGCGCGGCTGCCGGAGGGGTCGGCGGAGCGGGGGTCGAGGAGGCCGTGGCGGCTGCCGGTGTTCAGGGCGGCGAGGACGGCGGCGCCGGCGGCGAGTACGCCGAGGAGGGCCAGGACGCGGAGGATGCGGCGGGTTCGGCGGGTTCGGCGGGTTCGGGCGGGGCGGGCGGTGGTGCCGGGGGCGGCGGCGCCGGCGGTTTCGTCGGGGACGGCGGCCTGCGGCCGGCTGGGCGGGGTCTGGGGGGTTCCGACGGGGCCGGCCGGGCGCCGGGGCGTCTCCTCGGGCGCCGAACGTGGCGAGGGGTCGGAGGGCCGAGGACGGTGGTGTTCGGCGCCC
>NZ_JBHWJY010000169.1:0-4309 GCF_042731135.1 Streptomyces sp. NPDC059874 | reverse complement strand
GCGGCGGCCGCCGCGCGCAGACGGGGGTACGTGGTGTGGTGATCGGCCCATTGGGCGGCGCGTGCGTCGCCCCGCCGGGCGACCCGCTCGCTCAGCGGTCTCGGCCACGTACGCCAGCCGGCGGCCAGGACGAGGTGTTCGGCAAGGGATCCCGGGGCCTGCGCGGCGAGTCCAACCGCGGCTGCTCCGGCGCGGACGGCGGCCAGCAGCACCACCTGGCCGCCGACGGTGGTGGCGGGACGGGTGCCCGCCCAGCCCGTGATGGTGTCGATCAGGCGGCCGATGTCCAGGGCGTGGGCGTGGCCGAGCGTGTGGGCGGTGACGGCGACCGCCAGATAGAGGGCGCCGGGGAGCACCAGCAGGGTGAGCCGGCGCTCGGCCGGCTTCTTCCCGAGTTCGCTCAGCAGGCTCCCCATGGACTACAGCCCGTCCGGACGCAGCGGCTGTCCGGTCAGCGTGCACTCGGGCGGCGCGACGCCCGACTCGGGCCAGTCGTAGCGCGAACACCGGTGATGACTTCTCTGCACTTCACTCGATCGTCGACGGGGATGGCTGGGCTGCTTCAGGGGGCTGGCCGGCTCCGTCGGTCTTCGCTTAGGGCAGTTCCGGGCGTTAAGGATGCGTAAGGATTATCGGGCGTTGGCGTGTGCGACGAAGTGCTGTGGTGTCGTCCGGGCACGGGGCATGGGGGCGGTGGCACGGCTTGCTGGTCGGTGCTCTGCCCTGTGCCGGCACGGCCTGTTGGGGTCGGGGGCCGTGTCCGGCGTGGGGGCTGGTGCTCTGGGCACAAGGGCAGGACGGGTTAGGGGGCTGGGTCTGTCCGGTGCGGGTCCGCGTCGGGGGCAGGCTCATACTCGATGATCGTGGTGAGGCCCTGTGCTGGTGGCCGTTGTGTGGGTGCGCTGGACAGGCTGGGAAAGGGTGACGGGGGATATGGCGGACGCGGATCAGGCGGGAATGCCGGAGGTGGTGGACAGCCCTGCGCTGCGGGCCCAACCGGCCGGTGGGCTGGCGCGGTGGATGCTGCGGCACCAGGTGCAGCCTGTGGGGCCGGCGGCGGGGGAGGGGCATGCCGAGCCGCACGCGTGGTGGAAGGTGATGTGCCTGACCGGTGTGGACTACTTCTCCAGCCTCGCCTATGTGCCGGCGATCGCCGCTCTGGCCGCTGGGGCGGTATCGCCTTTGGCGACGCTGCTGATCGTGGCGCTGACGCTGCTGGGGATGCTGCCGATGTACCGGCGGGTGGCGAAGGAGAGCCCGCACGGCGCAGGATCGGTGGCGATGCTGGAAGACCTGCTGCCGTTTTGGTGGGGCAAGCTGTTTGTGCTCGTACTCCTCGGCTTCGTCGCCACGTCGTGGATCATCACGATCACCCTGTCCACCGCGGACGCCTCCGTGCACGTGGTGGAGAACCCGTTCTTTCCCGCGGTGCTGCACGGGCATGAGGTCGCGCTCACGGTGGCGCTGCTGCTGGTGCTTGGAGGGGTGTTCCTGCTCGGGTTCAGCGAAGCGGTCAGTGTGGCCATTCCCCTGGTCGCGGTGTTCCTCGCTCTGAACGCGGTCGTCATCGGCATCGGCCTGGTGCATGTGTTCACCACCCCGGGGGCCTGGTCGATGTGGACCGAGGCCCTCGCAGCGGGCGGAGGCGGCTTCGGAGATCTGGTGGGCCCGGCGCTACTGGCCTTCCCCCTGCTGGTGCTGGGCTTGTCGGGGTTCGAGACCGGTGTGAGCATGATGCCGCTGGTTGCCGCCGAGGGAGCCGACGCGGAGCAGCGGCTGCGCTCGCGCATCCGCAATACCCGCAGGCTGCTGACCACCGCCGCTCTCATCATGAGCGTCTACCTGCTCTCCGCCAGTTTCGTCACCACGCTCCTCATCCCGCATGAGCAGTTCGAGCCGGGCGGCGCCGCCAACGGCCGTGCCCTGGCGTGGTTGGCTCACGAGCATGTGGGGGAGGCGTTCGGCACGGTCTACGACATCAGCACCATCCTGATCCTGTGGTTCGCCGGTGCCTCCGCCATGGCGGGGCTGGTCAACATCGTCCCCCGCTACCTGCCCGACTACGGCATGGCCCCCGAGTGGGGGCGCGCAGTCCGCCCCGTCGTGATCGTCTACACCGCCCTGTGCATCCTCATCACGATCGCTTTCAACGCCGACGTCGACGAACAGGCCGGCGCCTACGCCACCGGCATCCTGGCCATGATGGTCTCCGGCGCCTTCGCCGTCACCATCTCCGTCGCACGCCACCGCCGACGCGCGACCACCATCGGCTTCGCCCTGCTCACCGCGGTCCTGCTCTACGCCCTGGTCGCCAACATCATCGACAAGCCCGACGGCATCGTCATCTCCGGATTCTTCATCGCCGGAATCATCATCGTGTCGCTGATCTCCCGCGTCTCACGCACCACCGAACTGCGCGCCGACCGCATCGTCTTCGACGCCGACGCCCGCCGGTTCATCGATGACACCCTGGCCCACGACAATGCCATCAACATCATCGCCAACCGCCGCCAAGCCGGCGACGTCGCCGAGTACAGCGACAAGGAACGCGAACAGCGCGGCGTCAACCCGGTGCCCGGCCGCGCCGACGTCATCTTCCTCGAGATCGACGTGGTCGACCCCTCGGACTTCAGCGACACCCTCACCGTCCACGGCGTCGAAGTCGACGGCTACCGGATCCTGCGCGCCGACGCGCCGGCCGCGCCGAACGCCATCGCAGCCATCCTGCTGGCCCTGCGCGACGCCACCGGCGTCCAGCCGCACTGCTACTTCGCCTGGGCCGAAGGAAGCCCGCTGGTCCACATGGTCCGCTACTTCCTCCTGGGACGCGGAGACACCGCACCGGTCACCCGGGAAATCATCCGCAGTCACGAACCCGACCCCGCTCGCCGCCCCGGCATCCACGTCGGCGGCTGACCACCGGAGCCGTACGCAGCCACTTCCAAAGACGCCGGGGCGGTGAGACCGAAAGGCATGGCCGACCATGAACTCCACGCCGGATCGCCGCATGCGGCTCAGGATCATCGCCCTCATGCTCTGCGCTGCCGCCATGATCACAGCAGGGCTGGCCGCCGAATGGTGGTGGCTGCTCGGCATCGGCGTGTGGACCGTGATCGTGGCGTTCCTGATGGAGATGATCTACCGCCCGTAGGCCGCCGACCCCTACGTCCTTCGGGCTCACACATCCCGGCGCCCACGGCCCCCTGTCGGCTGAGCCTGGCTCAGACGATGAGCTGCCGACATGGTCGACCGTGACCGGCAGGCGAGTGTGGACTGCCCCCCGCGTCAGGCGTGGGGAAACCATCCGGCTGCGACGTCCGCGGTTTCCCGTGCGCGCTGGGCCCGTTCCTCGATGAGCCGACGGAAGCCGGCGGCAGGGGCGGGCGGGGCAGCTCTGTCCGAAGGTTCTGGCCGGCTGGCTCACGTGTCGATCGTCCATCCCAATGCGGCGGCATTAGATTCCATGAAAGGAATGAATTGGCGGAATTCGGATCTACCGCAAAGGTGAGCGTGCACATGCGAGCAAGGCGAACAGGGCTGCGGCGCAACGAGATGCGCGCCGTACTCGTCACGGCGGCCGCGGTGGGGTCTGTGGCATTGGGACCGCAGGTTGCCTGGGCGGAACCCGACGTCTGTATTGCGGCCAGTGGCGCCGAGGTCGCGCGGATGGGCACTGCCGAGTGCAGGGCCACCGGCACTGGTTCGGTGGCGATCGCCAGGGGGGCGGGCAGTTCTGCCTCCGCGACCGGCGGTGACCTGAACAGGGTCAGAGTCGACGGAGAAAACAGCTTCGGCTTCACACTCGCCGGCAACAGGAACACCGTCACGGTCACTGGCGACAACAGCGGCGCGTTCGCGGGTCGCGGCGACAACAACACGGCCACCGTGGACGGTGACAACAGCGAAGCCGCCGCAGGAATCGGCAACAACAACACCGCCACCGTGGAAGGGGACGGCAGCAACGCCATCGCCACGTTCGGCAACGACAACACCGCCACCGTGGAGGGGGACAACAGCTTCGCTCAGGCCGCGCGAGGTGACCGGAACACGGCCACTGTGGACGGCGACGGCAGCGATGCGTTTTCAGGGCTCGGCAACGACAACACCGCCACCGTGAACGGCAACGGAAGCGCGGCGGACGCATTCGCCCCCCAGGGCTGCACCGCGGAAGCGATCGGAGACGGCCAGTTCGCCGCGTGCCCCTAGGGCTGTGGCCTTTCCGGTCACAGCACTAGTAGGGCTTGGTCAGGTTGATTCGCGTGCGGGTATGTCGCGGTGGCAGGTGGGGCAGGCGCCGGCCCAGGTGGCG
>NZ_JBHWJY010000168.1:0-4542 GCF_042731135.1 Streptomyces sp. NPDC059874 | reverse complement strand
ACCCGTATGTGCGGGTGGGTGCCGCGCCACAAATCACGTTTTACGTCCCGGACAACACCCCACCCCGTCCCCGTCCTGGCTGTCCGCCGTGCCTGGGTGCACCCTTGGCCCGCCGCACTTCGGTCGTGGCCGGGCAAAATCCAGCGTGGCCGGGCAAGATCCAGCGTGGCCGGGCAAAATCCAGCCTCGCCGGCGTTTGAGGCGCGGGGTCTGGGGCGGAGCCCCGGTCTTTGAGCCGCGGCCGCCCACCCAGCCAGCTGGCGACGGGGGTCTGGGGGCGGAGTCCCAAGTTTCGGGAAGGGGCGGGGTGGGGGAATGGCTCCGCGCAGCGGGAGCCGGGCGCGTGGCGGGCGCGTTGCGGGGCCATGAAATCCGGCCACGGTTTTCGGCCGCCGGAGGCAGGGCGGTGGGGCTGCCGGATTCTGGGAAAGCACTGGTCAGCGGGGCTGGGCGAGGGGCCCCGTGGGGTCGGCGCCGGGATCGGGCCGGGGGTTGACCGGGGGTGGGGGTGCTGACACGCTCCGGGACATGTCCGCGAACGAACTCCTCGTCCCGCGGCTCCACACCCCCGGCCCCTGTACCGCGCCGGGCGCGTGTCCGGGCCGCTGTCCGGCCTGACCTCGGCCGCCTGACGGGCCCTCTGAGCCCGCAGCCGCCCGCCGCTGCCACCCTGGTGCAACCCGCACCCGTGGCCGCGTGACGTCGCACTTCTCTTCCGCCCGCGCCGCGCAGCGGGTCGCCCGTAGCCCTATTTCTTCCGCTGCGGAAATAAATGCCGCAGCCCTCCCCCGGGGAGCTCTCATGACCACTGCCACCACCCAGACCACCGTCACCAAGATCGGCGGCCGCATCGGCGCCGAGATCGGCGGCGTCAAGCTCGGCGGCGACCTGTCCGAGGTGACCGTCGCCGAGATCCGGGCCGCGCTGCTGGCGCACAAGGTCGTCTTCTTCCGCGATCAGGACCACCTCGACGAGGCCGGCCACGAGGCCTTCGCCCAGTTGCTCGGCACGCCCGTCGCGCACCCCACCGTCCCCTCCGCGGACGGGCGTTACGCCCTCGGCATCGACTCCCACTACGGCGCCCGCGCCAACCAGTGGCACACCGACGTCACCTTCGTCCCCGCCTACCCCGCCTTCTCCATCCTCCGCGCCGTCACCATCCCCCCGTACGGCGGCAACACCCTCTGGGCCAACACCGCCACCGCCTACAGCAACCTCCCGGAGCCCCTGCGGGTACTCGCCGACAGCCTGCGCGCCCTGCACTCCAACGAGTACGACTACGCCGCACTCAAGCCCGACGCGCTGCCCGAGGCGCTGGCGCAGTACCGCGAGGTGTTCACCTCGACCAAGTTCCTCACGGAACACCCGGTGGTCCGCGTCCACCCCGAGACCGACGAACGCACCCTGCTCCTCGGCAACTTCGTCCAGCGCATCGACGGCCTCACCGGACGCGACTCGCGCGCCCTCCTGGACCTCTTCCAGGCCCACATCGAGAGCCCCGAGAACACGGTGCGCTGGCAGTGGCGGGCCGGTGACGTCGCCATCTGGGACAACCGCGCCACCCAGCACTACGGCGTGGACGACTCCGACGAGCACGAGCGCACCCTGCGCCGCGTGACGGTGGACGGGGACGTCCCGGTCGGGCCCGACGGGGTCCCGTCCCGCCTGATCAGCCCGGAGGCCGTCCCGGACCCGGCCTTCGGGATCGCCTCCGGAGCTTCGACCGCCGCCTGACCGTCTCGCAAGGAGCCACCGTGCCCAACCTGCTCGCCATCACCGGCAGCCCTTCCGCCCACTCCCGTACCGCCATCGTCGCCGACCACGTGCTGCGCCGCCTGGCCCACTCCGGCTTCGAGACCGGGCACCTCTCCGTGCGCGACCTGCCCGCCGCGGACCTGCTCTCCGCCCGCCGCGGCGAGCCGGAGATCCGCCGGGCGCTCGAAGCCGTCGCCGAGGCCGACGGCCTGGTCATAGCGACCCCGGTCTACAAGGCCTCGTACACCGGCCTGCTCAAGGCCTTCCTCGATCTGCTCCCGCAGGACGGGCTGGCCGGCAAGACGATCCTGCCGCTGGCCACCGGCGGCAGCCTCGCCCACGTCCTGACCATCGACTACGCACTGCGGCCCGTGCTCTCCGCCCTCGGCGCCCGGCACGTCACCGCCGGCCGGTTCGTCCTCGACTCCACCGTGGAGCGCGGCGACGGCCCCGACCGGCTGCGGCCCGAGGCGGAGCTGGACCTCTACCAGGCCGTGGACGAATTCGCCGACGCCCTGCGCTCCGCCCCCGCCGCCGTACTCACCACCACCCCGTAACCCCGTACCGACAAGGAACCGTCATGGCCGCAGCCCTCACCTCGACCACCACCTCCCGTCGCCAGTTCCTCACCCTGCTCGGCATCTCGGCGGCCGCGGTGAGCTGCGGCACGGCCACCGCCAACGGCGGCGGCTCCGGCTCCGGCTCGCAGATCAAGACCCTGAAGTACCAGGGGTCGGTCGGCGCGGTCAGCCTCCCCGAACTCGCCGCGGACCTCGGCTACTTCGAGGACGTCAAGCTCGAATGGGTC
The DNA here is from genome assembly GCF_042731135.1 of Streptomyces sp. NPDC059874. Taxonomy (NCBI): domain Bacteria; kingdom Bacillati; phylum Actinomycetota; class Actinomycetes; order Kitasatosporales; family Streptomycetaceae; genus Streptomyces; species Streptomyces sp. NPDC059874. Next base: position 1,979 of record NZ_JBHWJY010000168.1, on the reverse strand, counting down.
GGCAACACCATCAGCGGCCCGCAGGACATCCAGTCCGCCGCCACCGGCCAGACCCACTTCGGCAGCGCCTTCAACGGAGCGGTCATCAAGCTCGCCGCCGGCAACGCCCCGATCAAGGCCGTCATCTCCTCCTACGGCTCCGACCAGCACTCCTACGCCGGCTATTTCGTCCTGGAGGACAGCCCGATCCGCTCCGCCCGCGACCTCATCGGCAAGAAGGTCGGCATGAACACCCTGGGCGCCCACTACCAGGCCCTGCTCGACCTCTACCTGAGCCGCAACAACTTCTCCAAGGCGGACGCGGAGAAGGTCGAGCCCCTCGTGGTGCCGCCCGTCAACACCGAACAGGCGCTGCGCCAGAAGCAGATCGAGGTCGGCGTGCTCACCGGGATCCTGCGCGACAAGGCCGTCGCCGGCGGCGGCATCCGCCCGCTGTTCACGGACGTCGAGCTGCTCGGCCCGTTCAGCGCGGGCACCTACATCATGACCGAGCGCTTCATCAAGCAGAACCCGGACACCGTACGGATCTTCACGACCGGCGTCGCCAAGGCCATCGAGTGGTCCCGCACCACCCCGCGCGAGGAGGCCGTCGCCAGGATGACGGAGATCGTCAAGAAGCGCGGCCGCAACGAGGACACCGCCGCCCTCCAGTACTGGCGCTCCTACGGGGTCGCCGAGACGGGCGGCAAGATCGCCGACAAGGAGTTCCAGCTCTGGCTCGACTGGCTGGGCGATCGCGGCGAGATCAAGAAGGGGCAGCTCAAGCCGTCCGACCTGTACACCAACGAGTTCAACGGCTACGGGAAGGGCTGATCGGCATGGCGAAGATCGTGTTCGAGGCCGTGACCAAGAGCTTCCCGGCCAAGGGACGGAAGAACAAGGAGGAGTTCACCGCCGTCGACAACATCGACCTTGAGATCGAGGCGGGTGAGTTCGTCGTCGTCGTGGGCCCCAGCGGCTGCGGCAAGTCCACCCTCCTGGACCTCCTCGGCGGCCTGTCGCGCCCGACGTCCGGCCGCATCCTGCTCGACGGCAAGCCGGTCACCGGGCCCGGGCTGGACCGGGGCATCGTCTTTCAGCAGTACGCGCTGCTGCCCTGGCGGACGGCGCTCGGAAACGTCGAATTCGGCCTGGAGGCGACAGGGGTCCCGCGTCGCGAACGAACCGCGAGGGCACGGGAGTTCCTGGACCTGGTCGGGCTCACCGGATTCGAGGACCGACACCCGCACGAGCTCTCCGGAGGCATGCGCCAGCGCGTCGCGATCGCCCGCTCACTGGCGTACGACCCGGACGTGCTGCTCATGGACGAGCCGTTCGCCGCGCTCGACGCGCAGACCCGCGAGTCCCTCCAGGACGAGCTGCGCCGCATCTGGCAGCGCACGGGCAAGACGGTCGTCTTCATCACGCACGGCATCGAGGAGGCGGTCTACCTCGGCCAGAAGGTGGCCGTCATGACCTCCCGACCGGGGCGCGTCAAGGAGGTCGTCCCCGTCTCCTTCGGCGAGGCCCGCACCGCCGGACTCCAGGGCGAGGACCTGCGCTCCAGCCCGGAGTTCGCCCGCTACCGCCACGAGATATGGACCCTGCTCCACGACGAGGTGGCGCGCGCGCAGCAACTGGAGAAGGAGGAGGCCACCGTATGAGCACCGACACCACCCCTGCCGCCGCCGTCCTGGCGGATCCCGAGGAGGACTCCCGCCGGCCCGCACCCGTGGACCCGGCGTCCACCGTGGTCGGGGCGGGGCCCGGCGAAGCCGCCGGCACCCCGGCGGCCGCGGCGGAGCCCGACCCGGACGCGCCGCCCCCGGCCACCCCGGCCGCCGTACGGACCCCCGGGCGCGCGCAGTCCGCCGACCCGGTAGCCGTACGGGGCCCCGCCCCCGCGGCTGCCCCCGCCGCCGAGCGGGAGCCCCGGTCGGCCGCGGGTCGGGGCTGGGCGTCGGCACGTAGGCTGAGGGCCGGGGGCCGCACGGCCGAGG
>NZ_JBHWJY010000167.1:0-5204 GCF_042731135.1 Streptomyces sp. NPDC059874 | reverse complement strand
GTGTCTCGATCGAAGGGTTCTGTCTTAACTGTCCGAGACATCCGGAGTAGTGTGCGAAATTTGATGTCTCCGGTTCGGGCTGGCTCCAGTGTCGAAACCTTATACTCGCGAGGGACGCCAGAGGAATCCGGGATCTTACAGTAGGCAAGATGACGAGGGAGTGTCACAAGTGTGGTAACTAGCTCTTCACGTCGATCTGCATGAGACTGATCAGATTCCTCCACAAAGTCATACCAAGGCGTTCCCGAGCGATTGCGTGCAGGTAGCTCTCCGCAGTGCTCCTGGTGATGCTCGATCCTGCAATGCGTCTCATGAAAATGCTGAGCCTCAACGCGCGCCTTCACATATGAATCAGCCCCGCCTCCAACTCTCCTGAACACCTCTTTTTCCTTCTCTTGAAGCCTTTTGTGCTCATCCCTGTTCGCGGCTGTATCCCAAACCTCCTCCTCCCACTCGTCATACTGCGGTTCCATGCGTTGCTTTAGTCGCTTTTTCATGCGGACTGGAGAAACGTCAAGTTGCTGCGCCACGAGCCGCGCATCTTCCCCGGATAGCTGAAAGCTAATCAGTGTCTCAACCTTCAACGCCTCCTGCTCAGGCGTTTGAGACAAGCTCTGATGAGCCAGAGTGGCACCAAGCCCGTACTTCGCGCACTCCTCAAGCATGTGACGCGTAGTTGAGGTGGCAAACCGTCCATACTCATCGAGGTAGAGATGAACTCGCTTGCGGTCTTTCGCGGTGATGCGCTCACGCTGATGCAGCAGGTCGTTCAAAACCGAGAGGAAAACCATGCCGAGGAAGGAGACGGACTCACGGTCCAAGCCGGCCAAGTTGAAAAGAAGCGTCCCGCCGCCCTCCATGATCTGTTCAAACGGAATAGTGCTCCGTTGCTGACTGACCATCAAGCGGATGAGATCATCTTCAAGGAAGCGGCTTGCCTTGTTGAGAACAGGATTTCGCGTATCCTGTCGGCCTCTGGGTGTGGTCTCTTCGTAATCCCTCCAGTACTGAAGTACTGCTGGGTTGTTCACCTTAGCCAGCGCCCTGCTCCGAAACGCGGCATCCATGTACAGAAGAGGCAGCTCTGCCATGGTGAAATCATTAGCGATTAGCACACGAGCTGTACTGCGAAGGCCTTGGTCGATAACAGGAAGCAGGCCACGTCCCTCCGCGCCCATCAGTCGAAGGAAGATGGCCAAAACGTTGCCGACGGTCCTCGATATGGCCTCAGGGCTCGTATGCCCTGCGCGCTCATAGAGATTGAGGCCAAAAGGGCGCTCGGCGTTGGGCTCGACGAGAACCAGAGCATCTTGCGCTCCCGTCGGGGCGAGTGAGACCAAGCGTTTGCTGAGATCGCCGTGGGCATCGATGACGATGGCTGCGGTGTGGTCCCGCATGTCCTGAAGAACAAGGTGCTCAAGCAGCGTGGTCTTGCCAAAGCGAGACTTGCCCAACACCGCAAGATGTGCGGTGCGGTGGTCATACCGTAGGTAGACAGGGGTTCCGTCCTCATGGCCAAGGAGCACATCAGATCCCACCACGCACCTCCCTCTTCGTGGCGTCCCGTGAAGACGTACGCAGCAAGAGGCCTACTTCAAGGCTAACGCTGAAGGGAGATCACTTCTCGTTGGACCTGTGAACGCGCGACACGGCGTAATCCAGGTGGTGATCAGCAACGCTGGTCTGAGATGCGTCGTACGGAAGCGTCGCTCGTTTTGCCAAAAGCTCCACAAGTTTCGCTTGTCGAGGTGTGAGTTCCACTTCGGCTGGAACGATGCGCACGTCCCCCAAGTTGCTGTAGAGTTCCCGCGCAGTAAAACGGCTACGGGAAAGAGAAAGAAGTAAAAACGCAGCACGAGCGGCGTCGAGATCGGCAAAAGCGGCGGCATAGGCAGCTCCGTCTGGGCCGCGGGTGGCCTGAGAAACCTCTGCAAACGCAGTTCCCATGAGCTCGTCATACACCTCGCCCTCCGGACTTGTGGGGAAGCCGGCGGCTGCCTCTTTGGCGGCCCGCTCTTGCGGTGTACCGTCTTCAGCCCAGTAGTCACGATGGGCGAAGTGAGCAGTAACGTAAGGGATAAGGTTCTCTTCAACACCCTTGGATCGAACCGACTCAAGTGGCAAACGGACCGGTGGCTGCTCTCCTTGCTTCGACTCTTCGGGCCGTGGGCTGTATCCTTCTCCTCCTTCTGACATATTTCTCTGTTTGTCTCATATCGGACGCGTCGACGTCAAGAAGGAAAATGGGGATCAAGGTTCAACGGCCTTGCGGTGCGGGGCTGTTGCAACAGTGCGCAGAGAGATCCGGCAAGGTAGAAAGAGATAGTCGATGCGAAAGCATCGGCTACGCCAAGCCCGAGGGCTCACTCATCGTCGTTTAACCGCCACTGAGTAGACCTCCTGCGCCGTTTTGGTCGTACCGTCTCGCCCCTGGTACTCCCGCTCGTGCAGGTAGCCCACGACCTCGACCTCGTAGCCCTTCATCAGTTCGCCGGCCTCCAGACGCTGTTGAAGCGCTGCTGCCCGGTCGTTGAAGGCGAGGACGTCCTGCCACTTGGTGGTTCCGTCCTCAAGATGGATGGCAAGAGGAAACTTGGCTACGAGCTTGCCGCCCGCAGTCTCACGAACAGTCGGCGTACGTCCTATCCGGCCGACGAGCTTGACCCGCGGGGCATCCGTCGATTCTTTGGCATCGGGAGTCGTCGCCACAGACCTGCGGTCGGCCTGGTCCTGGGCTCGGATACGGGCGGCACGATCGAGCGGATGCTCGTCCTGAGACCTCTTGCCATCGGCGACCTGCTCGACATCGTCCTGAGGGGTGCTGCCTGTCTCGTCGAGTGACGGTGGACCAACCTGCTGGATCATCGGACGCTCATCAGGAAAGGCGCCAGACGCACGCTGCGCGGTGCCGGCCTTCTCCGGAGGCTTGGGGCTTGCGACCACGACTCGGGGTTCTTGCGCCTCTGGCGGGGCCACCTCGGCCGGCGTGTTCACGGCCTCGTGGTTCGTGATGATCTGCGCGGTGTCCTCAACGTCGTCCGGAAGCCCCGTGACGGAAGTCGGCCCAGTGTCGACTTGGTACCCCAGCGTCAGCGCGCCATCAGGATGTACGGCGACGGTTGAATGCTCGTGCTCCTCGTCCTTCTGGAGAAAGACGATCCCTTCGTCTTCGACGTGGGGTAGCGAGGCTCCGAAAAGCTCGATCCTCGCGCTCTTGGTCGTGATACGTGAAACGCCGGCCTCAGGAAACGTGTCGAGACTGAGGAAGGCCTTGTCCGATTGGACTTGGAAGTGTTGTCCCTCGCCGTAGGCGGGGTCGGTGACCTCCTGGGCGGTGGTCCTTAACGCCTTGGCGACTGCCTCGCCGTCGAATGTAGGTCTTGCTCGTTCTGTCATATGAGGACGGATTATACGAGGCGGAGGCGGCAAAAGATGTAGGACAGATTACATCGCATCATTGACAATTCCCCCTGCATGTGAGATAAGAAATCCTTGAAAGGGGGGAATTTCAGTAGAACGACGTGAAAGAAAACCGCATCCGCATCCAGAGGTTGCAAACCGAAAAGAAGCACTCTTGGCTCCACAGGCCTTACTAGCCAAGATGCTCAAAGAGGTGGATCAAAAAACAGCTAACGCCCCGCTCATCCATGGAGAGGTGGGTTCGGCGCGTACTGTGTACAACTATGACGTGAGATGCGACAGGGAAAAAGCGAGCGACCGTATAAGCGTAGAGCGCACGTTTATGGGGGACTTCTTCCCGTCTAAGAATCTCAGAGCCGTTATGCACTTCACCCCAAAGGGGGAAGAGCCTTGGGATGGCATCACCTGGGATCTGTGGGTAGACGACGAGAGTGAAGAACTCCGGCTGACGCGACTGTTGCCGAGTGGCAAAAGGCTATGGTGGGAGCCGAGCCTGGAGAGAGAGCTAAGATTGCTCGACGCCACATGGGCTGAAGCAGAAGAACTGCTAAAGAAGATGCGCGCACCGAACGCAAGGTGGAGGTAGTGTTCCGGCTAGTGCTATGGAGCGTGCGGGGAAGTCTGATGTGATGTTCGCGCGCTAGTAAGGTCTTCAAACCAAGGAATCAAGTCACGCGATGTGTTCTTGATCGCCACTGCGTCATTGTGTAGGTGCTTAACGTAGTTGTTGTTATTTTCTCCACGATACCAGAAGCAAGGCCGCGAAAGGCGTTGATCTGCACTGGTGAAATACGGTTCTACGAGCGCCTGGGACTTTCCGAGTGCCGCCCGATACGCATGAAGGTGGTTATGGCCCCTTGCGGAGAACGGTCGAACGGTTCCTTCCCACGCCCCTTCCAGGGCGTCAAATATTTGCAGCTGCCGCCTCTTTAGTTCTTCCTTCGATGCTTGAGTTCGAAAGGCCAGCATCTCAAGCACGTGCTCATCTCTCAAATCTGGCAAGAGAATCATTGTTTGCTGCTGAAGGTCTCTGAACCGCTGCTGAAAAGCAGGTATGTGTTCTGTCACCCACCGGTTATCGAGGTTCATGAAGAGCACCAAGTCGGGCGTCCTTCTTATGAGTCGATCAAGTGCCTCACGGGAGCCTGTATCTCCGTTCTGAAATACCTGTGAAAGTCCCAATTGGCGGGCACCCTTTGTTGGCTCCGCCAACAACTTGAGTTCAGCCAAGTCTCCTTCGATCTGTTCGTACAGAACGCGTTCGAATGTATCTAGGGAGGTGTGTATGTTCCGCGTGAATTCCTGCAATGCGGTAAGAGTGCAATCGCCGACATCTTCGGCATATTTGTCATGCGCTCGCCTGCTTATCAAGGCGTCGGTAAAGCCGAAGGTGGCAGTCGCAACGAAGCCCGTGGCAAGGCTGATTGCTATAGTGGGCCAAGCTCCCGTGTCGTCCTTTATGTTGGTCCACCATATGTACATGGCGAGAATTAGGACGAAATCGAAGAGCACCATAATGGCGAACCAGAGCCACTGTCGATGTGCGCCGAGTCGGGGATAGCGCACTCGGAGGCTCTCAAGCGCTATTTCCTCTTGGGCGCGTTGTTCCCGTCGCTTAGTCCGAGTTTTCTCGAAGAACGGCATCCGCTGCTCCTCCAGTGCGCCTGAGGCGGTCGTATCGGTTGGTGTTAAGGAAAGCCTCCCCCGAAGCTACGACGCGCCTCTTCCAGGCTTACATGACGGTGGACGACTCACATCCCGGCACAGGGTTACTTGAAGTGGCT
>NZ_JBHWJY010000166.1:0-5265 GCF_042731135.1 Streptomyces sp. NPDC059874 | reverse complement strand
GGGGCTGGATTGCCCGCCGGGCAATTTCAGCCCCGCCGGCGTTTGAGGCGCCGCCGGAGGCAAAGCCAGCCTCGCCGGCGTTTGAGGCGCGGGGGTTCGGGGGCGGAGCCCCCGTAGCGGCGCCGCACCCGGCCGGCGGACGTCACAGGCGGAAGACGCCGCGCCAGGTCCAGCCCGCCGCCAGGACCGCCTCGCGGAGGGGCGCCTTCACCCGCGCGGAGCTGAACGCGGAGTCCTCCTTCAGGCGGCGGCGGCCGTCGGGGCCGCGTTCGATCGTCCACTGCTTGGAGGTCGAGGCGAGAGGGCCCCGGGAGTACTTGAGGCCCTGGCCACCCAAGGACCGCTCGCCGCTCTCCAGGGCCTCCCACTTCTCGTCGAGGGCCCTGACCTCCCGCGCCCCCGGGACCAGCCGCAGCCGGGTCTGGCCGCGCCGCGGGTGCCAGGGGCCCGGCGGGATCCGCCATACCGCCACCAGGTCGGCGCCCTCCCGCGGGGTGCCGTTGCGCAGGCGGAACGGCGTGTCCGGGCCGTCGAGCGCGAGCAGCGCGGCCCGGACCTCCAAGGCGGGCAGCGGTGTGACACCCCTGTCGGGGTGCCGCGTACCGGTCAACTTGTCGAAAAGACCCATCGGGTCAACGTACAAGCTCACACCGGCCGTCCACGCACTCACGCCGCACCCGGCCCCGGGAGACGGTCTGCGCGAGCCCGAGGATCCAGCACATCGGGCACCCCCGCAGGGCGAGCACACCGACCGGCGCGAGCAGCAGACTGCCCGGCCCCGTGAACGGAAGGAGGGCGAACGCGGCGATCAGCGCGCCGAATCCGATCGCGCCGCGAACCAGGTGCCGGGGCAGCGAGGCGCTCGAAAAGTCGGGGCCGTCAGTCTTCGCCATCTTCGCCATCTTCGCCTCCGGGGGCAGGGTTCAGGGAGAGTTGGACGGCCGCGCGGGCCCGGTGCAGCCGGGACTTCATCGCGGCGGTGCTGAGGCCGAGCGCGTCGGCGGTCAGCCGTCCGCTGTGGCCCTGGATGTCCCGCATGATCAGCACGGTCCGCTGGTCCTCGGGCAGCGCGGCGACCGCCTTCGCCACCCTGGCCGCCTCCAGGCGCAGCACCACCTCGTCCTCGGCCGACATCACGGCGCCGCCGTCCGGGAGCGGCCCGGGGCCCCGCGGGATCGCCGAGCGGGCGCGCCGCAGGCACTCGTTGCGGACGATGCGGAACATCCACGACGCCAGTGCTCCCGAGGCCCTCAACATCCCGATCTTGCGGTACAGGATGATCAGGGCCTCCTGCGCCGCGTCCTCGGCGTCCTCGGGCGAGGCGCACAGCGTGCGGGCGAACCGGCGTACGTGCGGGTGCGAGCCGGACACCAACGCGGTGATCGAGTCGACGTCGCCGCGCTGCGCGGCGGCGATCAGCGTCGCGCCGGGCCAGGTCGGGTCAGCCACGGGCCCGACCCCGCTTGCGCAGGACGAAGAACGTGCACGTGCAGAGCAGTACGAGCGCCACGGCACCGGCGATGAGAGCGATCACGACAACCTCCAGGTCATGTGCCGACGTGGTCGTCGGTACACGCATAAGAGGCGAGGGTGCCGGAAAAGGATTCACCCCAGGATGGGATCGATCACCGTCTCGCCCATCGAGGCCCGGCGGATGGAATCGGCCAGGTCCTCCACCGGGCCGTCCCGCAGCACGAGTCCCGCAGCGCCCGCGGCGAGTACGGCCTCGGGCAGGCCCGGATGGGCCGAGCCCGTCAGGACCAGTACCCGGCACTCCGGATCCTCCGCGAGCAGGGCCGCCGCGGTGGCGACCTCCTCGACCAGCGCCACCGCCGGCCGCGCCGTCAGGTCCCGTACGACCTCGATGTCCGGCTGGAGACCGAGCCGGAGCGCCAGGGGCGGGTTCTGCGGATCCAGCAGGACCCGGAGCGCGCGGGCCTGGCGGTGATCAACGGGCATTTCATCCACGCCGAAAGCCTATCTGACGTGAAGTCAGGAGTCTTCCCAAGTGCCGGGGCGTGCGTTATACATTCCCTCACCGGCCGGAACTGGAACGCGTTCTAGAACCGGCCGCCCCGCATACGACCTCGGTGCGGCCGACGGTGCGGACGGCCGCACCGAGGTCTTCCAAGGAACAAAAAAGGAACAAAAGGAGCAGCATCCTCATGCCGATCGATGCCGCCAAGGCCCTCGCCGCAGACCCCCGCCAGGGGGACATCGGCTGGGACCACAAGGACATCCAGCTCTACCACCTCGGCCTCGGCGCCGGTACTGCGCGGAACGGCCAAAGCCTGGCGACCGACCCCGACGAGCTGCGCTACACCCTCGAATCCAAGCTGCACGTGCTGCCCAGCTTCGCGACCGTCGCCGGCGCCGGGATGGCCATGCTCGGCGGCCTCTCCGCACCCGGCATCGACGTCAACCTCGCCATGGTCCTGCACGGCGGTCACTCCATCGAGCTGCACCGGCCCATCCCCGTCAAGGGCCGGGCCACCTCCAGCTCCAAGGTCGCAGCCGTCTACGACAAGGGCAAGGCGGCCGTCATCGTGCTGCGCTCCGAGGTCGCGGACGCCGACGGACCGCTGTGGACGAGCGACGCGCAGATCTTCGTACGGGGAGAGGGCGGGTTCGGCGGCGAGCGCGGGCCCTCCGCCAAGGAGGAACTGCCCGAGCGGGCGCCCGACCGCGTCGAGGAGCGGCACATCCGCGATGACCAGGCGCTGCTCTACCGGCTCTCCGGCGACTGGAACCCCCTGCACGCGGACCCCGAGTTCGCCAAGCTCGGCGGCTTCGACAAGCCCATCCTGCACGGCCTGTGCTCGTACGGGATGACCCTCAAGGCCGTCGTCGACACGGCACTCGGCGGGGACGTGTCCCGCGTCCGCGCCTACCGCACGCGCTTCGCGGGGATCGTGTTCCCCGGCGAGACGCTGCGCATCCGGATGTGGCAGGAGCCCGGCCGCGTCCTGGTGTCGGTGACCGCAGTCGAACGGGACGACGCGCCGGTCCTCGCCGACACCGTCGTCGAACACGCGTAATCCAGACCTGTGGAAGGAGCCGCACCGTGCGCGCAGCACTGCAGAGCGAGATCGGCCAGGACAAGCTCGAAGTCGTCGACGACATGGAAGCCGTGGGCCTAGGTCCCGGAAAGGTGAAGATCCGGGTCAAGGCCACCGGCCTGTGCCACTCGGACCTCTCCGCGATGAGCGGCATCCTGCCGCAGCCCGCCCCCTTCATCCCGGGCCACGAGGGCTCCGGAGTGATCGCGGACGTCGGCGACGGGGTCACCAGCCACAAGATCGGCGACCGGGTCCTCGTCTGCTGGCTGCCGCCGTGCGGCCACTGCCCGTCCTGCAAGCGCGGCCAGGGCCACCTGTGTCTGGCCAGCCTGGTCAACGCGGGCACCCCCAACTTCAAGCGCGCGGGCGGCGACATCTTCGGCTTCGCCGCCACCGGCACCTTCGCCGAGGAGCTCGTCGTCGACGCCGCGTGCGCCGTGCCGATCCCCGACGACGTGCCCTTCGACATCGCCGCCCTCATCGGCTGCGGAGTCACCACCGGCCTCGGCGCGGCCATCAACACCGCCAAGGTGGAGGCCGGTTCTTCGGTCGCCGTCATCGGCTGCGGTGGCGTCGGCATATCCGTCATCCAGGGCGCCAAGGTGCAGGGTGCGGCGCAGATCATCGCCGTCGACCCGGTGGAGTCTCGGCGCGAGGCGGCCCTGAAGTTCGGGGCGACGGAGGCGGTCGGGCCCGACGCCTTCGACGACGCCAAGAACCGCATCACCGCCGGCGAGGGCTTCGACTACGTCTTCGAGGTCGTCGGCAAGTCCGCAACCGCGCAGACCGCCTACAAGATGACCCGGCGCGGCGGCAGCGTCGTCATCGTCGGTGCGGGCGCGCTCGACGACAACTTCCAGATCGACATGTTCTCGCTCTTCTTCGACGAGAAGAAGATCCTGCCGTCGATGTACGGCGGCGGGGACGTGCTCCGCTCCTACGAGCGCACGATCGCCCTGTGGCGGGCCGGCCGGGTGGACCTGGCGAGCCTGATCACCCACCGGGTGCAGCTCGCCGAGATCAACGACGCCCTGGACCAGATGCGCACGGGCGTGGCCCTGCGCACCTGCATCGAACTCTGACGCACGCCCCGTCGACCAGCTCTGAGAGGAACCGTACGGATGTCACTGCCACTTGAGGGACTCTCCGCCATCGTCACGGGCGCGGGCCGCGGGCTCGGCCGGGCCGAGGCGATCGAGCTCGCGCGGCTCGGCGCGAGCGTGGTCGTCAACGACTTCGGCCAGCCGGGCCGCGACGGCTCGGGGGAGGCCTCGGCCGCCCCGGCGGAGGAGGTGGCCGAGGAGATCCGCGCGGCGGGCGGCCAGGCGGTGGCACACCTCGGCGACGTGGCCGACTTCGAGCAGGCGCGCGAGCTGGTCGAGCTGGCGGTGAGCAGCCTCGGGAAGCTCGACATCCTGGTCAACAACGCGGGCATCCTGCGCGACCGGATGGTCTTCTCGATGTCGGAGGAGGAGTGGGACTCGGTGATCCGGGTCCACCTCAAGGGCCACTTCAACACCACCCACTTCGCGTCCGTGCACTGGCGCGAGCGCTCGAAGGCGGCGGGCGGCCCGGTCTACGGCCGGATCGTCAACACCTCCTCCGAGGCCTTCCTCGGCGGCTCGGCCGGCCAGCCGAACTACGCGGCGGCCAAGGGCGGCATCGTGGGCCTGACCACGTCCACCGCCCTGGCCCTCGCCAAGTACGGGGTCACGGCCAACGCCATCTGCCCGCGCGCCCGTACCCGTATGACCGAGGACGTCTTCGCCGGCTTCCAGGTCCCGGAGGAGGGCAAGCTCGACGCCCTCGCCCCCGAGCACGTCTCCCCGCTCGTCGGCTACCTGGCCTCACCGGCCTCGGCGAAGGCCAACGGGCAGCTGTTCGTCGTGCACGGCGGGATCGTCGTCGTGATGGAACGCCCCAAGGTGGCGGCCAAGTTCGACACCTCGAAGGAGGCCTTCTCCTTCGAGGAACTCGACGAGCTGCTCACCCCGCACTACGACTCCCGCCCGGCGAACGAGACCTTCGCCGCGGCCGAGGTCCTGGGCCTGAAGCACGACTAGCCCGACCCGTACGAGGTGAGGCGGGGGCCCCCGGGGGCCCCCCCCGCACCAAGTTGTGTGGCCCGCAAAGGTAGACGGGGGACGGCGCGCGGGCCCGCGCCACGCCCGGGGGTGGGGACCCGGCCAGGAGGTCACAAAGAACC
>NZ_JBHWJY010000165.1:2602-5281 GCF_042731135.1 Streptomyces sp. NPDC059874 | reverse complement strand
GAGGGTGAGTACGAAGGAAGCGTCCGTTCCTTGAGAACTCAACAGCGTGCCAAAAATCAACGCCAGAAGTTGATACCCCGTCCACTTCGGTGGATGAGGTTCCTTTGAAAAAGACCTGTAAGGCTCCGTTTCGGAGTGCTTGCAGGCAACAACACAGCGAGGACGTTGTGGTCAGTCGGTCTTATTCCGACCAAGACTGGCCCGCTCTTTCGTGTGTGTGGACCGGATTACCGGTAAACATTCATGGAGAGTTTGATCCTGGCTCAGGACGAACGCTGGCGGCGTGCTTAACACATGCAAGTCGAACGATGAAGCCCTTCGGGGTGGATTAGTGGCGAACGGGTGAGTAACACGTGGGCAATCTGCCCTTCACTCTGGGACAAGCCCTGGAAACGGGGTCTAATACCGGATACCACTCCTGCCTGCATGGGCGGGGGTTGAAAGCTCCGGCGGTGAAGGATGAGCCCGCGGCCTATCAGCTTGTTGGTGGGGTAATGGCCCACCAAGGCGACGACGGGTAGCCGGCCTGAGAGGGCGACCGGCCACACTGGGACTGAGACACGGCCCAGACTCCTACGGGAGGCAGCAGTGGGGAATATTGCACAATGGGCGAAAGCCTGATGCAGCGACGCCGCGTGAGGGATGACGGCCTTCGGGTTGTAAACCTCTTTCAGCAGGGAAGAAGCGAAAGTGACGGTACCTGCAGAAGAAGCGCCGGCTAACTACGTGCCAGCAGCCGCGGTAATACGTAGGGCGCAAGCGTTGTCCGGAATTATTGGGCGTAAAGAGCTCGTAGGCGGCTTGTCACGTCGGATGTGAAAGCCCGAGGCTTAACCTCGGGTCTGCATTCGATACGGGCTAGCTAGAGTGTGGTAGGGGAGATCGGAATTCCTGGTGTAGCGGTGAAATGCGCAGATATCAGGAGGAACACCGGTGGCGAAGGCGGATCTCTGGGCCATTACTGACGCTGAGGAGCGAAAGCGTGGGGAGCGAACAGGATTAGATACCCTGGTAGTCCACGCCGTAAACGTTGGGAACTAGGTGTTGGCGACATTCCACGTCGTCGGTGCCGCAGCTAACGCATTAAGTTCCCCGCCTGGGGAGTACGGCCGCAAGGCTAAAACTCAAAGGAATTGACGGGGGCCCGCACAAGCGGCGGAGCATGTGGCTTAATTCGACGCAACGCGAAGAACCTTACCAAGGCTTGACATATACCGGAAAGCATTAGAGATAGTGCCCCCCTTGTGGTCGGTATACAGGTGGTGCATGGCTGTCGTCAGCTCGTGTCGTGAGATGTTGGGTTAAGTCCCGCAACGAGCGCAACCCTTGTCCTGTGTTGCCAGCATGCCCTTCGGGGTGATGGGGACTCACAGGAGACCGCCGGGGTCAACTCGGAGGAAGGTGGGGACGACGTCAAGTCATCATGCCCCTTATGTCTTGGGCTGCACACGTGCTACAATGGCCGGTACAATGAGCTGCGATACCGTGAGGTGGAGCGAATCTCAAAAAGCCGGTCTCAGTTCGGATTGGGGTCTGCAACTCGACCCCATGAAGTCGGAGTCGCTAGTAATCGCAGATCAGCATTGCTGCGGTGAATACGTTCCCGGGCCTTGTACACACCGCCCGTCACGTCACGAAAGTCGGTAACACCCGAAGCCGGTGGCCCAACCCGTAAGGGAGGGAGCTGTCGAAGGTGGGACTGGCGATTGGGACGAAGTCGTAACAAGGTAGCCGTACCGGAAGGTGCGGCTGGATCACCTCCTTTCTAAGGAGCACAGTACCGATTGCAGACAAACGTTCTGCACGGTCAGCTCATGGGTGGAACGTTGATTAGTTGGCACCAGACGGTCTGATGGTTCTCGAGTACTGCTTCGGCGTGGAAAGAGGAGACGGAAGATTTCTGGTGCTTGGCACGTTGTTGGGTCCTGAAGGTACGGCCGTGAGGTTGTGATCTTCAGTGCCGGCCCCGGTGAAGCACTTCTCTGGAAGTGTGTGACGGGTGGCTGGTCGTTGTTTGAGAACTACACAGTGGACGCGAGCATCTGTGGCCAAGTTTTTAAGGGCGCACGGTGGATGCCTTGGCACCAGGAACCGATGAAGGACGTGAGAGGCCGCGATAGGCCCCGGGGAGCTGCCAACTGAGCTTTGATCCGGGGGTGTCCGAATGGGGAAACCCGGCAGTCGTCATGGGCTGTCACCCATGCCTGAACACATAGGGCATGTGGAGGGAACGAGGGGAAGTGAAACATCTCAGTACCCTCAGGAAGAGAAAACAACCGTGATTCCGGGAGTAGTGGCGAGCGAAACCGGATGAGGCCAAACCGTATGCGTGTGATACCCGGCAGGGGTTGCGCATGCGGGGTTGTGGGAATGAGCTTGATCGGTCTGCCGGCCGGTCGGCGAGTCAGAAACCGTTGATGTAGTCGAAGGACATGCGAAAGGTCCGGCGTAGAGGGTAAGACCCCCGTAGACGAAACATCAGCGGCTTGCTTGCTCATCTCCCAAGTAGCACGGGGCCCGAGAAATCCCGTGTGAATCTGGCGGGACCACCCGCTAAGCCTAAATATTCCCTGGTGACCGATAGCGGATAGTACCGTGAGGGAATGGTGAAAAGTACCGCGGGAGCGGAGTGAAATAGTACCTGAAACCGTGTGCCTACAAGCCGTGGGAGCGTCGCTC
>NZ_JBHWJY010000165.1:0-2505 GCF_042731135.1 Streptomyces sp. NPDC059874 | reverse complement strand
AGTCGTGACTGCGTGCCTTTTGAAGAATGAGCCTGCGAGTTAGCGGTGTGTAGCGAGGTTAACCCGTGTGGGGAAGCCGTAGCGAAAGCGAGTCCGAATAGGGCGATTGAGTTGCACGCTCTAGACCCGAAGCGGAGTGATCTAGCCATGGGCAGGTTGAAGCGGAGGTAAGACTTCGTGGAGGACCGAACCCACCAGGGTTGAAAACCTGGGGGATGACCTGTGGTTAGGGGTGAAAGGCCAATCAAACTCCGTGATAGCTGGTTCTCCCCGAAATGCATTTAGGTGCAGCGTCGTGTGTTTCTTGCCGGAGGTAGAGCACTGGATAGGCGATGGGCCCTACCGGGTTACTGACCTTAGCCAAACTCCGAATGCCGGTAAGTGAGAGCACGGCAGTGAGACTGTGGGGGATAAGCTCCATGGTCGAGAGGGAAACAGCCCAGAGCATCGACTAAGGCCCCTAAGCGTACGCTAAGTGGGAAAGGATGTGGAGTCGCAGAGACAACCAGGAGGTTGGCTTAGAAGCAGCCACCCTTGAAAGAGTGCGTAATAGCTCACTGGTCAAGTGATTCCGCGCCGACAATGTAGCGGGGCTCAAGCGTACCGCCGAAGTCGTGTCATTGCAGCAATAGGGCCAACGCCCGCTGTGATGGGTAGGGGAGCGTCGTGTGCCGGGTGAAGCAGCAGCGGAAGCTAGTTGTGGACGGTTCACGAGTGAGAATGCAGGCATGAGTAGCGATACACACGTGAGAAACGTGTGCGCCGATTGACTAAGGGTTCCTGGGTCAAGCTGATCTGCCCAGGGTAAGTCGGGACCTAAGGCGAGGCCGACAGGCGTAGTCGATGGACAACCGGTTGATATTCCGGTACCCGCTTTGAAACGCCCAATATCGAATCCTCTGATGCTAAGGCCGTGAAGCCGTTCCGGACCCTTCGGGGAAAGGAAAGTGGTGGAGCCGCCGGCCCAAGGTGGTAGTAGGTAAGCGATGGGGTGACGCAGGAAGGTAGTCCAGCCCGGGCGGTGGTTGTCCCGGGGTAAGGGTGTAGGCCGAGGGGTAGGCAAATCCGTCCCTCATACAAGGCTGAGACCTGATGCCGAGCCGATTGTGGTGAAGTGGATGATCCTATGCTGTCGAGAAAAGCCTCTAGCGAGTTTCATGGCGGCCCGTACCCTAAACCGACTCAGGTGGTCAGGTAGAGAATACCGAGGCGTTCGGGTGAACTATGGTTAAGGAACTCGGCAAAATGCCCCCGTAACTTCGGGAGAAGGGGGGCCATCACTGGTGATCGGACTTGCTCCGTGAGCTGGGGGTGGCCGCAGAGACCAGCGAGAAGCGACTGTTTACTAAAAACACAGGTCCGTGCGAAGCCGTAAGGCGATGTATACGGACTGACGCCTGCCCGGTGCTGGAACGTTAAGGGGACCGGTTAGTGACCTTTCGGGGTTGCGAAGCTGAGAACTTAAGCGCCAGTAAACGGCGGTGGTAACTATAACCATCCTAAGGTAGCGAAATTCCTTGTCGGGTAAGTTCCGACCTGCACGAATGGCGTAACGACTTCTCGACTGTCTCAACCATAGGCCCGGTGAAATTGCACTACGAGTAAAGATGCTCGTTTCGCGCAGCAGGACGGAAAGACCCCGGGACCTTTACTACAGTTTGATATTGGTGTTCGGTTCGGCTTGTGTAGGATAGGTGGGAGACTTTGAAGCCGTGACGCCAGTCATGGTGGAGTCGCCGTTGAAATACCACTCTGGTCGTGCTGGATGTCTAACCTCGGTCCGTGATCCGGATCAGGGACAGTGTCTGATGGGTAGTTTAACTGGGGCGGTTGCCTCCCAAAGGGTAACGGAGGCGCCCAAAGGTTCCCTCAGCCTGGTTGGCAATCAGGTGTTGAGTGTAAGTGCACAAGGGAGCTTGACTGTGAGACCGACGGGTCGAGCAGGGACGAAAGTCGGGACTAGTGATCCGGCGGTGGCTTGTGGAAGCGCCGTCGCTCAACGGATAAAAGGTACCCCGGGGATAACAGGCTGATCTTCCCCAAGAGTCCATATCGACGGGATGGTTTGGCACCTCGATGTCGGCTCGTCGCATCCTGGGGCTGGAGTCGGTCCCAAGGGTTGGGCTGTTCGCCCATTAAAGCGGTACGCGAGCTGGGTTTAGAACGTCGTGAGACAGTTCGGTCCCTATCCGCTGTGCGCGTAGGAATATTGAGAAGGGCTGTCCCTAGTACGAGAGGACCGGGACGGACGAACCTCTGGTGTGCCAGTTGTCCTGCCAAGGGCATGGCTGGTTGGCTACGTTCGGGAGGGATAACCGCTGAAAGCATCTAAGCGGGAAGCCTGCTTCAAGATGAGTATTCCCACCTCCTTGAGAGGGTAAGGCTCCCAGTAGACGACTGGGTTGATAGGCCAGATGTGGAAGCCCGGTAACGGGTGAAGCTGACTGGTACTAATAGGCCGAGGGCTTGTCCTCAGTTGCTCGCGTCCACTGTGTTAGTTCTGAA
>NZ_JBHWJY010000164.1:0-5288 GCF_042731135.1 Streptomyces sp. NPDC059874 | reverse complement strand
CCGGGACATCAGAGGCATGACAGACCCCGTACTCGAACAGCCCGGACGGACAAACCTTCTGATCCGGAACTGCTAGGAAGGAATTAGGGACACCATGAGCGACGAAGACGTCCTCGACGCAGTCCGCGACCTCGCCCCGGCCCTGCGCGAACGCGCCGCCGAGGCGGAGGCCCAGCGCAAGGTCCCCGAGGCGAGCATCAAAGAACTCGCCGACACCGGCTTCTTCCGCCTCCTCCAGCCCAAGGCCCACGGCGGCCGCGCCGCGAACCCCGCCGTCTTCTACGCCGCCGTCAAGGAGATAGCCAAGGCCTGCGGCTCCACCGGCTGGGTCGCCTCCGTCGTCGGCGTCCACCCCTGGCACGTCGCCCTCTACGACGCCCGCGCCCAGGAAGAGGTCTGGGGCGCCGACCCCGACACCCGCATCTGCTCCTCGTACGCCCCCACCGGCAAGGTCACCCCCGTCGACGGAGGATTCACCGTCAGCGGCCGCTGGCACTTCTCCTCCGGCTGCGACCACGCCGACTGGGCCCTGCTCGGCGGGCTCGTCACCGACGCCGAGGGCCGGCCCGTGGACATGCGCACCTTCCTCGTCCCGCGCTCCCAGTACCGCATCGACGAGGTCTGGGACACCGTCGGCCTGCGCGGCTCCGGCTCCAACGACATCACCCTGGACCAGGTGTTCGTCCCCGAGCACCGCGCCCTGAGCTTCGGCCCCGTCACCGCCCTGAAGGTCCCCGGCCACCAGGTCAACCCCGAGCCGCTCTACCGGCTCCCGTACGCCTCCGTCTTCACCACCACCATCTCCACCCCGATCGTCGGCATCGCCGAAGGCGCCTACGAGGACTACGTCGCCGCGACCCGCGAGCGCTTCCGCATCTCCTACGGCCAGCAGGTCGCCGAGGACCCCTTCGCGCAGGTCCGCATCGCCCGCGCCGCGAGCGACATCGACGCCTCCTGGCTCCAGCTCAAGCGCAACATCGCCCAGCTGTACGCCCTCGCCGCGAGCGGCGAGGAACTGCCGATGCCGCTGCGCACCCGGGCCCGCCGCGACCAGGTCCTGGCCACCGAGCGCTGCGTCGCCGCCGTCGACCTCCTCATGGAGAACGCGGGCGGCAGCGCCATGCGCACCGGCCCGAACCCCGTCCAGCGGGCCTGGCGCGACGTCCACACCGGCCGCGGCCACGCCGCCAACGACCCCGAGCGGGCCCTCGTCCTCTTCGGCCAGGGCGCCCTCGGACTCGACATCCAGGACACGATGCTCTGATGATCACTTACGAGAGCACCTCGCGCACCGTCAAGGCCGGCGGCCTGAACCTCCACCACCACGAGGCCGGCCCGGCCGACGGCCCCGTCGTGATCCTGTTGCACGGCGGCGGCCCCGGCGCCTCCGCCTGGTCCAACTTCGGCCGCAACCTGCCCCACTTCGCCGAGCACTTCCGCACCCTGCTCGTCGACCAGCCCTGCTTCGGCAAGTCCGACAAGCCCGAGCTCGACAAGGACTTCTTCAGCTTCGCCGCCGACGCCACCGCCGCCCTCATGGACGAACTGGGCATCGAAAAGGCCCACTTCATCGGCAACTCGCTCGGCGGCGGCACCGCCACCCGCATCGCGCTCGACCACCCCGACAAGGTGGACAAGCTGCTACTCATGGGCCCCGGCGGGATCTCCCTCAACCTCTTCTCGGCCGATCCGACCGAAGGCATCAAGCGGCTCTTCGAGTTCGCCGGCTCCGCCGAGCCCACCCGGGACCGGATGCGCGCCTTCCTCACCACCCTCGTCCACGACCCGGCGCTCGTCACCGACGAACTCGTGGAAGAGCGCTACACCCAGGCCACCGACCCCGAAGCCGCCCTCGGCAACGCCCGGATGGCAGCCGCCTTCGCCAAGTGGCCCCAGGACACCATGCTCTGGCGCGAGGCACACCGCATCACCTGCCCCGTACTGCTGACCTGGGGCCGCGAGGACCGGGTCAACCCCGTCGACGGGGCCTTCGTCGCACTCAAGGCCATCCCCGACGCCCGCCTCCACGTCTTCCCGCGCTGCGGCCACTGGGCGCAGACCGAGGCCGCCGCCGAATTCAACCGTCTCGCCACCGCCTTCTTCCTGCACTAGGAGCCCTCACATGGACATCCGCGCACTCGGATACCTCCGCATCGAGACCGCCGACCTCGCCGCGTGGCGTACCTACGTCCTCGACGTCCTCGGCATGACCGAGGCCCAGGGCTCCACGGACACGCAGCTGAACGTCCGCATCGACGACCGCATCCACCGCTTCCAGTTCGTCGCAGGCGCCCAGGACCGGCTGCTCGCCGCCGGCTTCGAGGTCGCGAACGCCCGCGGCCTGGAGGACGCCGCCGCCGAGCTGGAGGCCGCCGGATACGCCGTCAAGGAGGGCGACGCCGCCACCCTCGCCGACCGGCGCGTGCGGGGCCTGGTCCACTGCGAGGACCCCAGCGGAAACCCGCTGGAGCTCTACTGGGGCCAGGCACAGGACCACACCCCGCTCGCCGCCCCGTACGGGAACCGCTTCGTCACCGGCGAACTCGGCCTCGGCCACGTCGTCCTCCCGGCACCCGACACCGAGGCCACCCTCGACTTCTACGAGAACCTCCTCGGCTTCCAGCTGCGCGACTCGATGAAGCTGCCCCCCGTCGCGGTCCCCACCGGCGCCCCCGGCAAGGACTTCCACTGGATGCACTTCCTCAGCCCCAACCGCCGCCACCACAGCCTCGGCCTCTACCCGGGCGCGCTGCCCCCCGGCATCGTCCACTTCATGGTCGAGCTGGAGCGCCTCGACGACGTCGGCTACTGCCTGGACCGGATGAACCAGGCGGGCATCCCCATCGCCTCCACCCTCGGCCGGCACTCCAACGACCACATGGTCTCCTTCTACGCGCAGGCCCCCGGCGGCTTCCAGGTCGAGTACGGCTGGGACGGGCTGATCGTCGACCCGGCCACCTGGACGGCGAAGGAGATCACCGCGGACAGCTTCTGGGGCCACCAGTGGAACGGCTGATCGACCCGGCCTCGTTCCGCGAGGTGCTCGGAGCCTTCGCCTCCGGGATCACCGTCGTCGCGGCCGTCGGGGAAGACGGCCGCCCGGCGGGCCTGGCCTGCCAGTCCTTCGCCTCCCTGTCCCTGGACCCGCCGCTGGTGCTGCTGTGCGTGGGGAAGTCCTCCTCCAGCTGGCCCGCCGTCCGGGCCGCCGGCCGGTTCGGGGTCAGCATCCTCGCCGCGGAACAGCGGGAGGTGTGCGAGGCCCTCGGCCGCCGCGGCGGCGAGAAGTTCGACGGCGTCGAGTGGGAGCTCTCCGAGCACGGCGCCGTCCGCATCGCCGGGGCGCTCGCCACCGTCGACTGCGCCCTCGAAGAGGTCCACGAGGCCGGCGACCACTACCTCGTCACCGCCCGGATCCTCGAACCGGCCGCCCGCGACGGCGGATCGCCCCTGCTGTACTTCCGCAGCGACTACGCCACCGGAGCCTTCGAATGAGCGACCAGCCCGAGCACGACTACGACGTGGTCGTGGTGGGATCCGGCGCCGCCGGCCTCGCCGCCGCCGTCACCGCCCGACTGCGCGGCCTGACCGCCCTCGTCGTCGAGAAGACCGACAAGTACGGCGGCTCCACCGCCCTGTCGGGCGGCGCGATCTGGGTCCCCGGCAACCTCCACCTCGACCGGGCCGGCCTCGCCGACACCTACGACAAGGCCCGCGCCTACCTCGACGCCACCGTCGGCGACCGGGTCCCCGCCGCCCGCAAGGACGCCTACCTCGCCCACGGGCCGCGCATGGTCAAGGAGTTCCACGACCGCACCGACATCCGCTTCATGTACACCCCCGGCTACTCGGACTACTTCCCCGAGGCTCAGGGCGGCATGGCGCAGGGCCGCTCCATCGAGCCGTGCATCGTGGACTTCAAGCAGCTGGGCGCACTGCGCCACGACATGCGCCGGGCGGGCCTGCCCACGTACGGGCTGACCATGACCTCGTACGACTTCCGGTTCCTCAACATGGTCAGCCGCACCTGGGCGGGCAAGAAGGTGTCCCTGAAGGTCGGGGCGCGCGCGGTGAAGGCCCTGGCCACCGGCCGCACCCTGCTCTCCCTCGGCGAGGCGCTGGTCGCCCGCATGCGGCTCTCCCTGCACCGGCTCGGCGGCGACCTGTGGCTGTCGGCGCCGCTGACCGGCCTGGTCACCGACCCGGCCGGCCGGGTGACGGGCGTACGGGTCGCCAGGGCCGGACGCGAGGTGACCGTACGGGCCCGGGGCGGGGTGGTACTGGCCTCAGGAGGCTTCTCGCACGACCAGGAGCTGCGGGAGAAGCACCTTCCGCAGCCCACCTGCGCGGCCTGGACGCATGCCTCGGAGGGGCAGACCGGCGACGCCCTGCGGCTGGTCGCGGAACTGGGGGCCGCGACCGACCTGCTCGACAAGGTGTGGGGCGCGCCCTCGGTGTGCCCGCCCGGCGAGAAGCCGTTCTTCCTCGTCGCCGACCGGGGCATCCCGGGCATGGTCATCGTCAACGAGGCGGGGGAGCGGTACGCCAACGAGGCCGCGCCGTACCACGCGTTCGTGGACCGGATGTACGCGGCCGACCGCCACGACGCCAGGACCGTGCCGTCCTGGCTGATCCTCGACGCCCGCTCCAAGGCCCGGTACGTCTTCGCCGGCCTCTTCCCCGGCCAGCCCTTCCCCAAGCGGTGGCTGGAGAGCGGCTTCCTGAAGAAGGCCGACAGCGTGGAGGAGCTCGCCCGGCAGATCGCGGCGCCCGCACTGCCCGCCGCGATCCGCCGCTTCAACGGCTTCGCCGAGGGCGGCGTCGACGAGGACTTCGGGCGGGGGCAGAGCGTCTACGACCGCTACTACGGCGACCCGACGCTGCCCAATCCGAACCTGGCGCCGATCGACAAGGGCCCCTTCTACGCCGTCCCCGTGCACCCGGGGGACATCGGCACCAAGGGCGGCCTGGTCACCGACGGGGACGGCCGGGTGCTGCGCGAGGACGGGGCCGTCATCGCGGGCCTGTACGCCTCCGGGAACTGCTCGGCGGCGGTGATGGGGGAGACCTACCCCGGCCCGGGCGCGACGATCGGCCCGGCCATGGCCTTCGGCTGGGCGGCGGTCAACGCGATCGCGGCTGAGACCGCCTAGGCCCTGTCGTCAAATTCCCGTCGTCGCCCGAAGGGCGGCCCCCCGGCGTCTGGTGCGTGCTCTCGGCGTGCCGGGCGGAAGCCCTTGTACTGGACGTACTTGGGCTTTCGCCCGGTGCGGCGAGAGTGCGTGCCAGGC
>NZ_JBHWJY010000163.1:0-5522 GCF_042731135.1 Streptomyces sp. NPDC059874 | reverse complement strand
TCGCTGCGCTCGGCGGGGCTCGGCTTCGCCGAGCCAGAGCCGGCCCTTCGGGCCGGAGTCCTTCGCTTCGCTTCGGGCCGGTGGGGTTCCGCTTTCGCTTCACCCCAGTGGCCTGGCTCCGCCAGGCCCGGACTTCCCGCGCTTCGCGCGGGAAGTGACCTCGTTTCACGAGGTCCAGGACTTCGGCCTGTTGGGTGGGTCCGCTTCGCTCACCCACCTGGTCCTTCCGGCTTCGCCTCCAGGACAAGCCCGCTCCGCGGGCGGCTGGCTATGGACTGGTGTGAGTGCTGCCGGGATCCCGTCTGAAGGTTGTATCTGGGGCTGGTTGTCTACAGCGTGCCGTCAGCGATACGTTCGGCCGCGTCCTGCGCGACCTCGTTCGCGATGCGCACGCCATGCCTCTCGCCAGCGGCCAGGAGGGCCGCCTTCACCTCCGGCGCCGGTCTGCCAGCATGCGTCGTGCGGATCTCCGTCAAGGCCTTCTCGTACCGCGTCACCTGATCCTGGATCCAGGGCACGGCCTTCTCGTAGTCGGAAGCATCAGCCACACGGGCAACCTACCTCAGGCAGCCGATGCTTATTCTATCTTTCGGATTGACTCTGGAAGCGATGGGTTGCACCACAGCTGGCTCGCCGTGTCGCCGATCGGTGAAGCTGCGAAGTGCCTGGTGAACCCCGGGTGGGCCGCAGGGTTCACCTTCTCCTGCTCTAGTCCCGGGCTACAGGGATAGCTCCAATGGCCAGTGTGGAGGCTGGAGTTCGCGCAGACTGTAGTCAGGCGGCAGCCATCCCTTCTTCCTCCTGTCGATGGTCCTCTGCGTGTGGGGAGGAGGGTACGGGCACCCGTACATTCGCTCGGGTCCAGGCGCAGCCCAGGGACGCCGGTAATGGACCGTGCAGACAGGCCAGATGGTCTTCTCAGCCGGTTTCGGAGCTGCTGTCGTGCCCTTCCGCGGCTTGCGGCGTTTGGGGCGCGGCGGCTGTGGTGGGCGAAGTTTGCAGTTCTCGGCGAAGGCGGTCAGGGGCGGCTGGCCGGTACTGGCCATCGGATCGGTGAAGAGCTGACCGTTGGTTCCGGCCTTGAGCCTCCAGATGAAAGCTGCGGCCAGTAGCAGGGTGCGGGCCCAGGTGGGGATGTGGTGGGTCATGCAGCCCCGGCGAAGCCCGTGGTCGTGAAGCGTGATGGTCGTACCGTCCGGGGCCGGGTCGCGGACGTGGACGGTATCGAGCTGGGTGGTCGAGGCCGCGGTGAACTCCGCCGTGGCGAGGTGCGCCGCCAGGTACGGATGCGCGGTGGCATGGTGAAGCCGCCAGGCGACCTCCATCTCGGTGAGGTGAGGCATCGCTGGCGGGAAGAAGTCGCGGTCGGCGGCTATGGGCGCAGTGCACTGGCAGGGATTGGCTGTGTCGTCGTAGTCGGCGGTGAGGGTGGTCAGAGCCGGCAGGCCGATCCAGCGGTTCGCCAGCGGGCGCAGCGGCCCAGATGCCTGCTGTCTGTGAGTGGGTGGTTCGGGCTCGGGCAGCAGGGCGGATGCCTCGGCGATGCTGTGCTGGACCTGCTGCAGTTCGCGTTCCAGGAAGGCCCCCATTGCGCGGTGGTGGCAGACGAGGACCAGCCGGACCCCGGTGCGCCGGCGCAAGGCGAGGAGGTCTTTGAAGCGGTGCGGGGTCAGCAGGTGGGCACGCAGGAGGGTGAGGTGGGTGATGGGGGTGGCCAGGATCCAGGCGGCAGCGATCGACCAGGCCGGGGCGGGGTCTAGTTGGTGGTAGCCGTCCAGGGGGACGGGCTTACCGAGGGCGGCGAGGATGTCGTAGGCGAGCGCGATTGCGGAGTCGGTGCCCGGGGTGGGGTGGACGGTGATGCGTCCGTCGTGCGGTAGGGGTCCAGGACCACTGTGACCGGCGGCGGGTTCGGACAGTGGAGCATCAGGCCGCCGCGCGGTGGCTCAGCTTGCTGTAAGCCCAGCGCAGCAAGTCCTCGTCCACGCGTCCGCGTCCGGACTCCTTCATCCCGACGGTGAGGTGGTGGGTGATCTTCGCCCAGGCCCGGAAGTTCCCGCGGGCCGCTTCCTGGTCGCACAAGTCGATCAGCTCCGGGTCGGCGTCGGCCCAGATCGGGTGGAAGGCCGGGACAACGGCCAGGACCTCGTCCAGCGACATCCGGTCGATCTCCTGCCACGCATACACGCGGGACTCCAGCATCGGCTCGCTCTGCAGCATCTCGAAGCAGCCGTTGCCGCCAGTGAAGACGATCGTGAGATCGGAATCGGCGTCATCCCACGGGTAGCGCAGGTACTCGAAGCACATCTTGGACAGCCACTGGGCCTCATCGCAGACCAGGACGTGCGGCTCTTCCAGCGCGCCGCGCAGCATCCGGTCGAACTCGATCGCATGGGAGGGTGGGCGCCCCTGCAGGCCGAGAGCATGGAACAGCTCGTGGCGCAGGTCCCGGGTGGAGGGGCGGGCGGGGAACTGGATCCGGCGTGTCAGTTTCGGCGCGAGCTCGCGCAGTGACGCGTTCACCGCGAAGGACTTGCCGTTGCCGGCCTGCCCGTAAATGCAGATCATTGCCTTCGCCTCGATCGCGGCCCGGATGTTCTCCCTGGCCGTGAGCAGCGCACGCGTGGAGACCACCTGGGCGCCCGGCAGGCGCATGAAGTGCTCCTCCCGCTCCCTGGGCAGACGTCCCCTGCGTTCAGCGGTAGCCATCCGGCGTCACTCCTTGCTGCCCGAACCGGGCTCGGTGTCCATCGCGTCGGCCGTTACGGCGGTGCCAGGGCCGTGCTTCGAGGTCGAAGTGGTGGTGCTGGGGCGCGGACGGGGACGGGCCCAGCCCTCAGGCGGCTCCCGCGGCGGGATCGGGTCCGGCAAGGCTCTCGCCGCCAGATCCGCCGCCCCGGCCCGGACTATCTCGGCCTCCGCCTCGCTCGCGGTCTCCGTGCGCCGCCGGCCCGGCGCAGCCGCCGTCGTAGTGGCCGTGTAGCGGGTACGGCGCAGCTTCTCCGCCGCCTTCAGGTCCGCCTTCAGCGCTCTGGCCCTGCTCTCACGGACCCGCGACAAGGCCCGGCGCTGAGCCGGCGTCGCGGCCTCGGCGAGATAAGCGCTGCCCAGATGCCGGCCCCAGCCCTCGATGGAGAACACCTCGATCCGCCCGTCGAAGTGCGGCAGGTACCGCAACCGCACCCTCCTACCGACATGGCCGGCCATCCAGTCCGCGATGTAGGCGCGGCGCCGCCAGGAGATCCCGTTGGTGGTGATCTTCCGGACGCGGCCGTCGTCCTCCAGGGAACGCCAACCGGTCCTCCGGGATGTCCTCGACGGGTGCCGGGTCCGCCTCCCAGGCCTGCGCGGGCGTGCGGCCACCTGTGAGGCCGGACGGACGGTGCTCGGTGTTCCACCAGGCCACTCAGTCCAGCAGCACCTTCACGAAGTCGGCGTACGGCAGCAGATCCTCCACCGGATCGGCCCGGTACGCCTCCGCGGGCCGGGCGCGGCGGGTGTACCCGGGCAAGGCGACCAGCAGCATCTCCTCCACCGCACCGTTGAGGGCCTCGATAGTGCCCTTGCGGTAGGGCTTGTAGGCAGGCAGATCACGGACCGGAACCGCGAAGGCGCCCAGAGCGCGTTCCACCGTCCGGCACAAGAACTCCTTACCGCGGTCCACCCGGACCATCCCCGGCAGGCCACCAAACGGCCCGTACGGATCCTGGCGGCTGATCCCCGTACGCAACGCCGCCAGCACCGCATCCATGGCCGGCTGATGCGGCGTGACCGCCACCCCCACGATCACCTTCGACGCGACATCGATGAACCACGTCACCCACGGACACACCGCCGCGCCCTCGACATCCACACGCACCGGGATCCGCTTGTGATCACCCTCCCAGCACGCGTTCCGGTGCGTCAGCGGGCGCTTCCCGTACACGTCATACCGACGCCGCGCCCCCTCACCGCCCCCTCAACCCCGCCCGCTCCCCCGCCGACAAGTCCTGGCGAACAGCGCGCTGCAGAGCACGAAGAGAAGGAACCGAACCCGGCTCGCCGGCCGCAGCGGCCTCGGCGGCCAGTTCCCGGTGCACCGCGGCCACGTTCCCGCCCCACACCGCCAGACGCGCACGCAGATCCGCACCCACACCGACCCGCGACGGAGTCCGCGCGGAGAGCCGACCCTCACGCCGGGCCACCGCCACCCAGCTCCACACCGTCCGAAGCGACACCCCAAGGGCCTCCGCCACCAGACGTGCGTGGTCCGTGGTCAACTCACCCCGAGAATCCAGCGCCACGAGACGCGCCACCGCGCCCTCACGCCCCGCACCCCGGCACCACGGCATGTCCTCACCAGCAGAAACCTGATCGGACACCCCTCACCCCCAGCCGCAACCCCTACAGGCAGCGACTGCCCAAACATGAGGCTGTCCACCCCGACACGCCGACCAGACCAACACAAATGAGGGAAGCGGGAGAATCGGAGTTGCCATATGAATGTGATCACCTCACTACGCTGGCGGCGTGACAGGACATCCAGGCTTCGGTGCACTCCTAGCGCGACTGTCAGACCTCCGGAAACTCGGCATCAGCGACCTGTCCGAACGGGCCGGCGTAACCGAATCCGAGCTCCAGGCAGTACTCGACGGCGCCGTACCCCGTCCACCACTGCTCCGGCGGCTCGCACCCGCGCTGAAACTGCACACCGCAGACCTTTTCGTCATCGCAGGAATGGCGGTACCTGACGAGTTGGCCCCCTTCGACACAAAGGCCGGCAGCCAGATCCCCTCGCTCGCTGGGGACGCCACGGCCCTCCCGCCAGACCGCAGACGACAACTCCGTCAGCTCGCCCAGTCACTGCCCCGGCACAACCGGATACAGCCAACTCCGCCACCGCCTGCGCACGAGCAGTACCAACCAAGCCACGGCGCGCTGCTCGTACACATGCTCGGCAATCGGAACCTGAACTGGACGGCTTCCGCGAAGACCCTCTACCACCTCACGGGCCGGCTCCTCGCCACAGCCACCATCGGAGCAATAGGCCACGGCCGCAAAGAAGTAACCCCCGACCTCCTCGCCGACTTCGCGATCCTGCTCGGCATCCACGCCCACGACCTGGGCGCCCTGACCGGAATCGACCCGCCGGACCAGACCCCGCCACAGAACCCAGCGGCAGCCGACGTGGCCGAGCTGATCTGGGACATCCGATCCCTGACCGCCGCCCAGGTACAACACATCAGCGACAAGGCCAAGAACCTGCAGCAGAACTGACCTCACGCGCTACACGAACGACAGCCAACCTTCACTGGAAAACGACAGCGACCTTCACCAAGAAAACGACATCCCCACGAACCCACCCACCCCAACCACCAGCAAAAACGCCTCACACACCCAGTGCAAACAACTGACGCCAACCACTGAAGATCACACGACGCCCATCACCTAAGGGCTGTCCCGTAAATGATCTTTGAGTTGCCTTGGGCACGGTCGGCCGTAGCGTGGGCTGCTGGCCTATCCGGCGAGGGCGAGGTTGTGCA
>NZ_JBHWJY010000162.1:0-5648 GCF_042731135.1 Streptomyces sp. NPDC059874 | reverse complement strand
ACCCGTGCCTACGTCGAGCAGGACCTCCACGAGATCTACGAGGGCGAAGTCCGCTACGCCCGCGACGCCTTCGAAGGCCTCCGCCTCATGGACGCCCTGATCGCGGTCAAGCGCGGAGTGCCCGGCGCGACCCTGCCCGAGCTCAAGCAGCGCCGCGTCGCCAAGCGGGACACCCCCGTCCTCCAGGTGGACGAGCCGGAGGAGCCCGGTGGCCGTTCCGACGTGGCCGTCGACAACCCCGTGCCCACCCCGCCGTTCTGGGGCACCCGCGTGGTCAAGGGCATCCCGCTCAAGGACTACGCCTCCTGGCTGGACGAAGGCGCCCTCTTCAAGGGCCAGTGGGGCCTCAAGCAGGCCCGCGCGGGCGGAGCCACGTACGAGGAGCTCGTCGAGAGCGAGGGCCGTCCGCGCCTGCGCGGCCTCCTGGACAAGCTGCACACCGAGAACCTGCTCGAAGCGGCCGTCGTCTACGGCTACTTCCCCTGCGTGTCCAAGGGCGAGGACCTGATCATCCTGGACGAGGAGGGCAACGAGCGGACCCGCTTCACCTTCCCCCGCCAGCGCCGCGGCCGCCGCCTCTGCCTCGCCGACTTCTTCCGCCCGGAGGAGTCGGGGGAGACCGACGTCGTCGGCCTCCAGGTCGTCACCGTCGGCTCGAAGATCGGCGAGGCCACGGCCAAGCTGTTCGAGTCCGACTCCTACCGCGAGTACCTGGAGCTGCACGGCCTGTCCGTCCAGCTCGCCGAGGCCATGGCCGAGTACTGGCACGCCCGCGTCCGCGCCGAGCTCGGCTTCGGCGGCGAGGACCCGGCCAAGGTCGAGGACATGTTCGACCTCAAGTACCGCGGCGCCCGCTTCTCGCTCGGCTACGGCGCCTGCCCCGACCTGGAGGACCGTGCGAAGATCGCCGATCTCCTTCAGCCGGAGCGGATCGGCGTCCACCTCTCGGAGGAGTTCCAGCTCCACCCCGAGCAGTCCACGGACGCGATCGTGATTCATCACCCCGAAGCGAAGTATTTCAACGCACGCTGACACCGACCGGCGTACACTGGTCGGTCCCATACAGGCCGGTCACCTGTTCCCGAGGGGGGTACCCCGCGGGGCCGAGGTGACCGGCCTTGTCGTCCCCGGAGAGAGGCGTTACGCATGACCAGCACCGTTCCCGCCCCCGTCGCCCGTACGGCGGACGGGCATGCCCTGCAGGCGGTGCTGCTCGACATGGACGGCACCCTCGTCGACACCGAGGGCTTCTGGTGGGAGATCGAGGCGGAGATCTTCCACGAGCTCGGCCACCGGCTCGACGAGTCCTGGCGCGACGTGGTCGTCGGCGGGCCCATGAGCCGCAGCGCGACCTTCCTGATCGAGGCCACCGGCGCCGCCATCGGCCTGGCCGAGCTCAGTGTGCTCCTCAACGAGCGCTTCGAGGCCCGCATCGCCGACCGGGTCCCGCTCATGCCGGGCGCCGAGCGGCTGCTGAGCGAGCTGGCCCGGCACAACGTGCCCACCGCCCTCGTCTCCGCATCGCACCGCCGCGTCATCGACCAGGTCCTGCTCACCCTGGGCCGTGACCGCTTCACGATGACCGTGGCCGGGGACGAGGTCGCCCGTACCAAGCCGCACCCCGACCCGTACCTGCTCGCCGCGAGCACGCTGGGCGCGCACCCCTCCCGGTGCGCGGTCATCGAGGACACCGCCACCGGCGTCGCCGCCGCGGAGGCCGCCGGCTGCCGGGTCGTGGCCATCCCCTCCGTCGGCCGCATCGAGCCCGCCCCGGGCCGGACGATCGTGCGCTCGCTGGAGGACGTGGACCTGCCCTTCCTGCGCTCCCTCATCGCCCCGATGAACTGAGCGCACACGGCATCACACGCTCTGTTTCGAACGAAACAGCCGCAGGTCCGAGCTCCTGCGGAAGAATGTTCCGCCACATGCCCCGGAGGCTGAAATTCCATCCCTTCCGGGGCAGTTGTCCCAGGTGACCTTGGTCACCCGTCACAGCCCCGACGCACCTGTCCGAGGGCCTCAGCGCCTACCGCTCTGTCCGGATTGATCAGCTCCTGACCGAATCCGGACAGAGCGTCGCGTGAACAGCCGGTTCACTCCCGTCACGGTGCGATTACACCCCAAGTCCGGCCAGTTCCAGCCATCCCGTCCCGGACCACTAGTGTCATTGCGGGCACTGCGCCGCACCTCTGCCGCCCCGGACACACATCCCTGTGCCGGGACCGCGTGGACCGATCGTCACTACACCGGCCCGATCGTTCCGCCCCGAACGGGCGACCGCCGCGAAGTGCCCTCCACACCGCTTTGAGCAAGTGCCGGTAACAGGGAGTACTTCCAGCATGAACCGCAAGACCATGGTGCTGACGGCCGCGGCCGGACTGCTCACCCCCACGCTGGCCGCATGCGGCACCGCGACCGGCGGAGGAGCAGGATCCGGAGCGATCGTCGTCGGAACCACCGACCGGTTCGAGGCCGCCGAATACGCCCCCGCCCCGTTCGACCCGGCCTACGCCTACGACGCCGGCGCCTGGAACGTCCTGCGCCAGACCGTCCAGACGCTGATGCACACCCCGCGCGCCGGCGGCCAGCCCGTCCCCGAAGCGGCCTCCGACTGCCGCTTCACCGACAACGGCAACCAGAGCTACCGCTGCAACCTGCGCCCCGGCCTCAAGTTCGCCTCCGGCGACCCCGTCACGGCCAAGGACGTCAAGTTCTCCATCGA
This sequence comes from Streptomyces sp. NPDC059874, assembly GCF_042731135.1. Classification (NCBI taxonomy): domain Bacteria; kingdom Bacillati; phylum Actinomycetota; class Actinomycetes; order Kitasatosporales; family Streptomycetaceae; genus Streptomyces; species Streptomyces sp. NPDC059874. The sequence goes on along the minus strand of NZ_JBHWJY010000162.1, from coordinate 2,926 downwards.
GCGCGTCCTCGCCATCAAGGACGAGAACGGCCCCTCCTCGCTGCTGGCCAACATCGACACCGTCGAGGCCAAGTCCGCCGACACCGTCGTCTTCCACCTGAAGACCCCGGACGCGACCTTCCCGCACAAGCTCTCCACCCCCGCCGCGGGCATCGTCAGCGAGAAGCACTACGACGCCAAGAAGCTCCGCGAGGGCTTCGCCGTGGACGGCTCCGGCCCGTACACGATGAAGGCCGAGGTCAAGAACAACCAACTCGTCCGCGCCGTCTTCAGCAAGAACCCCCACTACAAGGGCGACCTCAAGCTGCAGAACGACAAGGCCGAACTGCGCACCTACGCCGACTCCGCGGCCATGGGCAAGGCACTCGCCGACGGCAAGATCCACATGATCTCCCGCACCCTGTCGCCCACCCAGATCGCCGAGCTCTCCGCCAAGCCCCCCAAGGGCGTCAAGCTCGCCCCGCTGCCCGGCCTGGAGATCCGCTACCTCGGCTTCAACACCGACGCCCCGGTCGTCAAGGACAAGGCGGTACGCCAGGCCCTCGCCGCCGCCGTCGACCGCAACGCCCTCATCGACAAGGTCTACGGCAAGTCCGCCCAGCCCCTGTACTCGCTGGTCCCCACGACCGTGAACGGCCACGTCAACTCCTTCTTCAACAAGTACGGCGACGCCAACACCCTCAAGGCCGCCGCCCTGCTGAAGGACGCCGGGATCAAGACCCCGGTCAAGCTCACCCTGAACTACACCACCGACCACTACGGCGACGGCACCGCAGCCGAGTTCGAGGCCCTCAAGGCCCAGCTGAACTCCACTCAGCTCTTCGACATCACCGTCCAGGGCAGCGACTGGGCCGACTTCCGCCCCGCGCAGAAGAAGGGCGACCACGCCGCCTACGGACTCGGCTGGTTCCCCGACTACCCCGACGCCGACAACTTCCTCGCCCCGTTCCTGGAGCAGGACAACTTCCTGGGCACCCCGTACGCGAACGCCGCCGTACGCACCAAGCTCATCCCCGAATCCCGGCGCGCCGCCGACCGCAACGTCGCCGTCCCCGCGATCACGGAGATGCAGGACATCGTCGCCGAGGACGTACCCGTCCTGCCCCTGTGGCAGGGCAAGCAGTACGTCGCCGCACGCGACGGAATCACCGGAGTGGAGTGGTCGGTCAACGCCATCTCCGACCTCCAACTGTGGGAGCTCGGCCGCGGCGTAAGCGGCTGACGCACGCAAACAACCGGCAGCGGGTGTCGCGTGCCGGCCGACGAGACTGTTCGACTGAGAAGGACACATCCGTGAATCGACGTAACCAGTGGCTGGCGGCTCCGCTCGGCGCAGCCACCGCCGCCGCGCTGCTCAGCGGTTGCGGTTCGACCGATGGCTCCAACGCCGGCAGCGGCAAGGGCGTGGTCATGGGGATATCCGACAAGGTGAAGGCCACCGACCCGGCCTCCGGGTACGACCCGGGCTCCTGGGTGCTCTTCAACAACGTCTTCCAGTCGCTCCTCAGCTTCCCCAAGGGCGGCACCACGCCCGAGCCGGACGCCGCGGAGGTCTGCGGCTTCGAGGGCACCGACAGCAAGACCTACAAGTGCACCCTGCGCGGCGGCCTGAAGTTCAGCAACGGCCACAGCCTCACCGCGAAGGACGTCAAGTACTCCTTCGAGCGCACCCTGAAGATCAACGACGAGAACGGCCCCGCCGTCATGCTGGCCTCGATCGCCACGATCGACGCCCCCGACGACAAGACCGTCGTCTTCCACCTCAAGACCTCCGACGCGACCTTCCCCAGCAAGATCGCCTCCGGCGCGGGCTCCATCGTCGACCACGCCGAATACCCGGCCGACAAGCTCCGCACCGACGGCAAGGCCATCGGTTCCGGCGTCTACAAGCTCGACTCCATCAACGACAAGAGCGCGAGCTTCTCCGTCAACGAGTCCTACAACGGCAAGGCCAAGCCCAAGAACTCCGGCGTCACCATGAAGTTCTTCAACGAGGACCAGGCCGCCCTCAAGAAGGTCCTCGAAAGCGGAGACGTCGACTTCGCCTTCCGCGGCCTCGCCGCCAAGGACATCGCCGGCCTCGCCTCCAGCAGCGGAGAGCAGAAGGTCGAGGTCGTCCAGGGCACCGGGGCAGAGGTCCAGCACCTCGTCTTCAACATCAACGACCCAGTCGCCGGCAAGATCCACATCCGCAAGGCCATCGCCTACCTCGTCGACCGCGAAGCCCTGGTCAAGGAGGTCTACGCGGGCACCGCGACCCCCCTCTACTCGATCGTCCCGGCCGGCATCCCCTCCCACACCACGCCGTTCTTCGACCGCTACGGCGGCACCCCCCAGCTCGAGAAGGCCAAGGCCGTCCTGCGCGCCGCCAACGTCAAGGACAAGGTCAAGCTGACCCTGTACTCGACGCCCACGCGCTACGGCCCCTCCACGGACCAGGAACTGCAGCTCATCGCCAAGCAGCTGAACGACAGCGGCCTCTTCGAAGCCGACGTCAAGTCCGCCGAGTTCGACCAGTACGAGAAGGACATCCAGGCCGGCAAGTACGGCGTCTACGTGAAGGGCTGGGTACCCGACTACCCGGACGCCGACAACTTCACCCAGCCGTTCTTCGGCCCCGACAACGTCCTGGCCAACAACTACGACAACAAGGAGATCACCGGGACCATCATCCCGTCGACCTCCGCGAAGTCCGACCGCACCGCCGCCAACACGGACTACAACCGCCTCCAGGACATCGTCGCCGACGAAATCCCGATCCTCCCGCTCTGGCAGGGCAAGCAGTACGCGGTCACCCGGCCGAACGTCACCGGCCTCCAGTGGTCGCTCGACGCGTCGACCGTCTTCCGCTTCTGGGAGATCAGCAAGGGCTGAGCCCCCAGCCACGGGGCACAACGCACCACGCACCACGCGAACGGGCCGGCAG
>NZ_JBHWJY010000161.1:0-5688 GCF_042731135.1 Streptomyces sp. NPDC059874 | reverse complement strand
CCGCCCCCGGGGGGGCCCCCCCCCCCTCCCCCCGCCCCACCCCCCCCCCGGCCCGAACCCCCCCCCCCGCGGGGTTTTTGTGGGGGGGGGGTGGGGGGGCGGCGCCCCCTGTTTCGGGACGGGGCGGGGTGGGGAATGCCCCGCAGGGCCCGGCGCCCAGCGGAGCCGGGCCCTGCGGGGGTGCGGGGCTACGCCACGGCGGTGGGCCGGCGCGAGCGCCGCACCGCGGCGGCGGCCAGCACCCCGACCCCGCCCAGCGCGAGCGCGCCGGCGGCCCCGCCGATCAGCGGCGCATCACCCACGGCGGCGGCTGACGGCTCGGCGAAACCACCCGCCTTGCCGCCCTCGGCGTACGCAGAGCCGGGCAGCTTGTCCCCGTACGCCGTGACGACCCGCGCACGGTACGCGCCCAGCGTGGTCCCTCCGGCACCCACGGCAGCCACCGCGTCCTCGTCCAGCGGCAGCACCCGCTCGCCCCCGGCGACGTACCACGCGTCGATCTGCGGCTCGCGGAACACCGTCCCGCCGGGAAGTTTCTCCGCGCCCATCCGCGCGTAGCGGAATTCGTCGTCGCCGGTGGCGATGTTCACCACCTGCCACCCCGCCGCCGTCCGGGCGGTCCACAGCGCGGCCTGTTGCCCATCGGCGGACACGGCCTTGCTCGCGAGGAACTCCAGCCGGGCCACGGACGCGCCCGGCTTGCCGGCGACGAAGTCCGGGGAGAGGTGGTGCACCGGTATCGGCTCCCCTTCGATGCGGGGCTGCGCGGCGGTGGGCGAGATCTTGCCCTCCCTCGCGAAGAAGCGGGAGAGCGTGGCCAGGGTGTCCGGCGCCCCGGCCGCCCGCGCGGCGGCGGCCCTGGTCTCGGCGGTGGCGGCCTGCGGCTGCGGAACGGGGGTCGCGGAGGCCTGCGCGGCGAGCCCGAGGAGGGTGGTGGCCGCGAGGACCGCGGCGGCGGCGGTGGCGCGCAGGGTCATGGCGGTCACGCCCCGATCCGGTAGAGGGAGTGGGTCCAGGAGAAGGTGCTGTTGTCCACGTACCAGGCGTGCGAGGCCCAGTTGTAGCGGTCGCTGGAGGGCCACGGGTCGCCCCAGTAGACCCAGCTGCTCGCGGTGTCGTAGCCGTAGATGACGTGCATGTGGCCACCGCCGCCCGACCACTGGATACGGGTCTCGATCGGGCGGTTGGCGTTGATCTCGGTTTGGACGGTGGAGTACTGGAGCCAGCCGTTCACGTACGAACCGGGGTTGATGCCGGCCCAGCGCAGCCCGGTCTGCACGTTGCCGAGGGTGGCCTGGTTGTTCGGGCAGTCGTAGCCCTGCTGACGGTTGAAGGCGGCGTTGCAGAACTGGTTCTGGGTGTAGCTGCGGCCGAACCAGGTGGCGATGGTGTTGCCGCTCGCGGCCCAGCACCAGTTGGTCTTCTGCTGTGCCTGCATGGTGATGTTCAGGCGCTTGTAGGCGGCCAGGACCGCGCTTTCGGTGTCCGAGCCGGTCCCGGCGGCGGTGGCGGTACCGGCACTGAGGGGCAGGGCGAGGAGCAGGGCGGTGACGAGGGCGGCCGGGGAATGCCGCCGCCGGTTTCTGTTGCGCATCGCGTTCCTCCCGAGGTGGGGATCGTGGGGGTGGAGGAGCGCGTCCGGACGCTGTGGAGGAGCATCGGGGTGTTGTCGCGAGCAGGTCAACACGCTTCAATACGCGGTGACATTGCAGTGTGAACGGTGGGACTGCGGTGTGAACGGTGGCTGTCGTGCCACCTGCTCCCCCGGTACCACCGGCCCGGCCCCCCACGCCGGCGCGTGTGAACGTTCACAGAGGAGCGGCGATGCGGCCGACCGGGAACACGGCGGACACAGCGGGCACGGCGGGCGCGGCGGGCACGCCGGAACTCGGCCGGTTACTGCGCGCCGGCCCCTTCCACCTCGCCCTGCGCGCCGCCCTCGCCGCACGTGGACTGCCCCTGCACCGCGTGCAGCACCGGCTCGCGGCGCGCGGCATCAAGGTCGGTGTCACCAGCCTCAGTTACTGGCAGCAGGGCGCGCGCAGGCCGCGCCATCCCGAGTCCCTGCGGGCCGTCACCGCGCTGGAGCAGATCCTGGAGCTGCCGGACGGCGCCCTGCTGCGCCTGCTGACCTCCCCGGAACCGGACCCCGGGCCGGCCCGCCCGGCCGCCCGTCCGTACCGGGCCCTGTTCAGCATGGGCGGCACGGTGGAGCGGCTGCTGGACGCGATGGAGCTCCCGTCTGACGGCGGACTGCACACGCTCGGCCACCACGAGCGGGTCCGCATAGGGCCGGCGGGCGAGATGCGGGCCCGCGAGTCACAGCAGATCGTCCGGGCGCACCGCGACGGCGTCGACCGCTACCTGGCCATCCACCACGGCGACCCGGGCTGCGACGTGTCCCGGATGCGCGTGACGGCGTACGAGAACTGCCGCACGGGCCGGGTCCGCTGCCACCCGGAGGCCGGGGTGGTGGTCGCGGAGCTGCTCTTCGACGCGCGGCTGCGGCGCGGGGACACGTACGTCTTCGGGTACGGGATCGAGGACGGTACGGGCGCGCGCAGCGGGGAGTACGTGCGCGGCTTCAGCTACGCGGGCGGCCAGTACATGCTCCAGGTCCGCTTCGACGAGGCGGCCCTGCCGGTGCGCTGCCGCCGCTTCGCCCGCTCCGGCCCCGAGTCCCCGCGCACCGGCCTCGCGGACCTGACGCCGAGCGGCCGGCACCGGGCGGTGCACCTGGTGGAACAGTCGGTGCGGCGCGGGATCCTGGGGATCGCCTGGGACTGGGACTGAGCGGTGCCGGCGCCCCGCACCCTCGGGCCGGTGAGCCGGTGGTGCTAGCCGGCGATCAGCTTGCCGTTCTCCGCCTTGACCGGGACGGCCGGCAGCGGGTCGGTGGCCGGTCCCTGCAGGACCTTGCCGGTGGTCACGTCGAAGCGGCTGCCGTGGCAGGGGCAGTTGCCCTCGCCCTTGTCGATCTTGTCCAGGACGCAGCCGGCGTGCGTGCACTGCGCGCTGAAGGCCTTGTACTGGCCCTCCGCCGGGCAGCTGACGATCAGCTTCTTCTCCCGGTACAGCTTCGCGCCGCCCACCGGGACCTCGGTCGCGGCGCCCAGCTCCACCGGCTCGGCCGGGACCGCGGGGCTGCCGTTGCCGCTGTTGGTCTCGGTGGAACACGCCGCGAGCGTCGCTCCGGCACCGACGGCCCCGGCGAGCGCGGCGGCGCCCTTGAGGACGGTACGGCGGGCTGCGGACTGCGACGCGGACATGCGGTTCTCCTGAGGTGTCGATCGGCCGGGCACGGGCCCACCCGACGATACAGTCGCCCGATGGGGTAGCTTCCCCCGCGTGATCGTCGTCGGCGGAGAAGCCCTCATCGACCTGGTGCCCGTGGCGCATCCGCCGGGCGCCCTGCTCCCGCGGCCGGGCGGGGGCCCGTACAACACCGCGCTCGCCCTCGGCCGGCTCGGCGCCGACGTGTCCTTCTGCTCCCGGGTCTCCACGGACGGCTTCGGTGAGAGCCTCATGTCCGGGCTGCGGGCGGCCGGGGTGGACCTCTCCCTCGTCCAGCGCGGGCCCGAACCGACCACCCTCGCCGTGCCCTCCCTGGCCCCGGACGGCTCGGCCTCGTACGGCTTCTACGTCGAGGGCACCGCCGACCGGCTGTTCACCCTGCCGCCCGCGCTGCCCGAGGGGGCCAGGGCCCTCGCGCTCGGCACCTGCTCGCTGGTGCTGGAACCGGGGGCGAGCGCGTACGAGGCCCTGCTGCGCCGGGAGTCGCGGCGCGGGCTGCCGACCCTGCTGGACCCCAACATCCGGCCGGCGCTGATTCCTGACCCTGCCGCCCACCGGGCCCGCTTCCTGACCCGGCTGCTGCCGCACACGGGCGTCCTCAAGCTGTCGGAGGAGGACGCGGCCTGGCTCGGCGGCCGGGTCGGCGACTGGCTGGCGGCGGGTCCCTCGGCGGTGGTGCTGACCCGGGGTGCGGCCGGCCTGACGGTCTGGACGCGCGAGGGCGCGGAGCACTCGGTGCCGGCCCGCCGCATCGCGGTGGCGGACACGATCGGCGCGGGCGACACCGTCAACGCCGCCCTGCTGCACCGGCTCTCGGCGGCGCCGCCGGGCGAGCCGGTGGACTGGCCGGACGTCCTCGCGTACGCCGCGCACGCGGCCGCCCTGACCTGCACCCGGGCCGGGGCGGAGCCCCCGTACGCCTCCGAGCTCAGCGGATGGCCGCCCAGACCGTCCGGGCCACGGCGGGGGCGAACTCCTCGACCGGCCTGACCACTTCGACCCCGGAGAAGTGCAGGAAGAAGGCCCGCTGGAAGCAGGCGCCGAGCAGCAGCGCGGCCGCGGCCTCCGGGTCGGCGTCGGGCCGCAGCCGGCCCGCGTCGAGCTCCCGCCGCAGCCTGCCGGCCAGCGCGTCGAGTACCACGTGCGGCCCGGCGCCGATCTTCTGGACGCCTTCGCGGTGGCGGGTGAGCAGGGCGGGCTCGGCGAAGAGCGAGGCGGCCATGGGCATGGCGTCGGAGTAGAAGAGCGAGGCGTGTCGGGCGATCTCGGTGAGCCCCTCCTCGACGCCCCGCTCCCCCGCGCCCTCCTGCAAGGCGGTCATGAGCGGGCCCGCGTTGGGGGTCCGCTCCATCAGCACGCGCACGAAGAGCTCTTCCTTGTTCGCGAAGTGCTTGTAGAGCGCGGCCTCCGAGCAGCCGGCCTCGCGGGCGATGGCCTTCGTGGTGGCACTGGCCAGGCCACTGGTGCGCATCAGCTTCTCGGCGGCGTCGAGCAGCCGCTCCGGGGTGGGACGGCTTGACTTTGAGGTGAGCATTCACTCACCATAGCCGAAGCGAGAGGTGAGTGAGCACTCACCCACCACACCTGTTCCACCTTCTTCGACCATGGGGGTATCCATGAAGATCACGGTGTTCGGTGCCACGGGCGGCGTCGGCCGCGAGGTCGTACGACAGGCGCTCGACGCGGGGCACGAGGTGACCGCGGTGGTCCGCGACCCGGCCCGCCTGCCCGTTCCCGCCCACGAACGACTGTGCGTGGCCACGGTGACCGACGTGACCGACGAGGAGGCACTGCTGGCGGTGGTGAGCGGTCAGGACGCGGTGATCTCCGCGCTGGGTGCGGCGAGCAACAAGCAGGCCAAGGCGACCCCCATCGCGGGTCCCGCACTGGACGCGATCACCTCGGCCATGGACCGTGCGGGAGTGCGCCGGCTGTCCGCGGTGAGCGCCGCGCCGGTCGGCCGACTGCCGGACGGCGAGGGGGTGTTCACCCGCGCCGTGGTCTACCCGCTGCTGCGCAGGCTGCTGCGGGACCTGTACGCGGACCTCGCGGACATGGAGGCGGCGATGGGGGCGAGCGGTACGCAGTGGACGGTCATCCGGCCGCCGATGCTCCAGAACAAGCCCCTCACGGGGACCTACCGGCGCGCGATCGACGGCAATGTCCGGGGCGGCCGGGTCATCCCCCGCGCGGACGTCGCGGACGCGCTGCTGACGGCTCTGACGGACCCGGCCGTCGCGGGCCGCGCGGTCGGGGTAGCGTCCTAGCCCGGCTCCGCCGCCGCACGGTGGGCGTAACTTCCCAGCGCGGGCGGCCGCTCCTGGGGCTCCGCCCCAGACCCCGCGCCTCAAACGCCGGCGGGGCTGGATTTTCCAGCCCCGCCAGCGTTTGAGG
>NZ_JBHWJY010000160.1:0-5761 GCF_042731135.1 Streptomyces sp. NPDC059874 | reverse complement strand
GCCGGGCGGGGCCCCTTTTTCACGTACTACGAGATCAGACGCTTCGGAAGGCGAGGGTCACGTTGTGGCCGCCGAAGCCGAAGGAGTTGTTGATCGCGGAGATCGGGCCGTCGGCCGGCAGCTTGCGCGGCTCGTCGCGCACGATGTCCGCGTCGATGTCGTCGTCAAGGTCGTCGCAGTTGATCGTCGGCGGGGCCAGCCGGTGGTACAGCGCCAGCACGGTCGCGACGGTCTCGATACCGCCGGCGCCACCGAGCAGGTGACCCGTCATCGACTTGGTCGCGGAGATCGCGATGTGGTCGAGGTCGTCGCCCAGCACCTTGCGCAGGGCCTTCAGCTCGGCCGTGTCACCCTGCGGGGTGGACGTGGCGTGCGCGTTCACGTGGACCAGCTCGGCCGGGTCGAGACCCGTGTTGTCGAGCAGGTTCTGCACGGCGGCCGCGACACCACGACCCGTCGGCTCCGGCTGCGCGATGTGGTGGCTGTCCGCGGACAGACCCTGACCCAGCACCTCGCAGTAGACCCGGGCGCCACGCGCGGCGGCGTGCTCGGCGGACTCCAGGACGACGACGCCCGCGCCCTCGCCCAGTACGAAGCCGTCACGGGCCTTGTCGTACGGACGGGAGGCCGTGGTCGGGTTCTCGTTGTTCTTGGACATCGCCATCATGTTGGCGAACGCGGCGATCGGCAGCGGGTGGATCGCCGCCTCGGTGCCGCCCGCGACGACCACGTCGGCACGGCCGGTGCGGATCATCTCGACGGCGTAGCCGATGGCCTCGGCGCCGGAGGCGCAGGCGCTGACCGGAGTGTGCACGCCCGCGCGGGCGTTGACCTCCAGGCCGACGTTGGCCGAGGGGCCGTTCGGCATGAGCATGGGGACGGTGTGCGGGGAGACCCGGCGCACACCCTTTTCCTTCAGTACGTCGTACTGGTCGAGCAGGGTCGTCACGCCGCCGATACCGGAGGCGATGACGGTGCCCAGGCGCTCGGGGACGATCGACTCGTCCTCGCCCGCCGGGGCGGTGTAACCCGCGTCGGCCCAGGCCTCACGGGCCGCGATGACGGCGAACTGCGCCGAGCGGTCGAGCTTGCGGGCCAGCGGGCGAGGCAGGACCTCGCTCGGGTCCACGGCGACCGGGGCGGCGATACGGACCGGGAGTTCGGCGAAGCGCTCACCCTCGAGGGGCTTCACGCCGGAACGGCCGGCAAGCAGACCTTCCCAGGTCGAAGCGCTGTCGCCACCCAGCGGAGTGGTTGCGCCGATACCGGTGACGACCACGGTGCGATTGGTCGGGCTCACAGGAATTCTTTCTCCACGTCTCAGGGGGTGCTGAATTGTCACGGCGCCACCGCCAGGTGGCGACAAACGCTCGTCAGGCTCAGGCCTGGTGCTTGAGGATGTAGTCAGCGGCGTCGCCGACCGTCTTGAGGTTCTTGACGTCCTCGTCCGGGATCTTGACGTCGAAGCGCTCTTCGGCGGCGACGACGACCTCGACCATGGACAGCGAGTCGACGTCCAGGTCGTCGGTGAAGGACTTCTCGATCTCGACGTCCTCGACCGGGATGCCCGCGATCTCGTTGACGATCTCCGCGAGACCCTCGACGATCTCTTCCTGCGTGGCGGCCATGTGGCGCTCCTTCTATAGCTACTGAGGTGGAACAGGGCGGGAAACGGATCCCGGCCCTAGGGGAGGGTAACGACCGTCGCGGCGTAGACGAGTCCCGCCCCGAAGCCGATGACGAGCGCGGTGTCGCCGCTCTTCGCCGCTCCGGTCGCCAGGAGCCGCTCCATGGCGAGCGGGATCGAGGCGGCCGAGGTGTTGCCGGTGGTCTCCACGTCACGGGCGACCGTCACGTGCTCCGGCAGCTTCAGAGTCTTCACCATCGAGTCGATGATCCGCATGTTTGCCTGGTGCGGAATGAAGACGTCCAGGTCGTCGGCGGTGATCCCGGCGGCGTCGAGCGCCTGCTGGGCCACCTTGGCCATCTCGAAGACGGCCCAGCGGAAGACCGCCTGACCCTCCTGCGTGATGGCCGGGAACTTCTCGCCGCCGTTCTTGCCCGTGTACTCGTCCCACGGCACGGTCTGCTTGATGGTCTCGGACTTGTCGCCCTCCGAACCCCACACCGTGGGGCCGATGGCCGGCTCGTCCGAGGGGCCGACGACCACGGCGCCGGCACCGTCGCCGAACAGGAAGGCCGTCGCGCGGTCCTCCAGGTCGGTCAGGTCCGAGAGCCGCTCCACGCCGATGACGAGCACGTACTCCGCCGAACCCTCGACGACCATGCCCTTGGCCAGGGTCAGGGCGTAGCCGAACCCGGCGCAGCCGGCGGAGATGTCGAAGGCGGCGGGCTTGACCGCGCCGACCCGGTGCGCGATGTCGGTCGCGACGGCGGGGGTCTGCTTGAAGTGCGAGACCGTCGAGACGATCACCGCACCGATCTGCTCGGGCGAGACGCCGGCATCGGCCAGCGCCTTCCCGGAGGCCTCCACCGACATCGCGGCGACGGTCTCCTCGGGCGAGGCCCAGTGACGCGTCGCGATGCCGGAACGGGAGCGGATCCACTCGTCGGACGAGTCGATCGTCTCCAGGATGACCTCGTTGGGCACCACACGGGCCGGACGGTAACCGCCGACGCCGAGGATGCGGGCGTACGGGGAGCCCTTGGCCGGCTTGATCTTGGACATGCTGTGTGGGCTCCTTCGCTCAGGCCGACTGCTCGGCGACGAGCGCCGCGGCCTTGTCGAGATCGTCCGGCGTCTTCAGGGCCACGCTCGGCACGCCCTTCAGCGCGCGCTTGGCCAGGCCCGTGAGGGTGCCGCCGGGGCAGAGCTCGATGATTCCCGTGACGCCAAGCTCGCCGAAGGTCTCCATGCACAGGTCCCAGCGGACCGGGTTCGCGACCTGGCCGACGAGGCGGGCGACGACATCGGCGCCCGTGGTGACGACTTGGCCGTCCTTGTTGGAGACGTACTTCAGCGCGGGGTCCGCCGGGGAGAGGGCCTGCGCGGCCTCCGCCAGCTTGTCGACCGCCGGGACCATGTGGTGCGTGTGGAAGGCGCCCGCGACCTTGAGGGCGACGACCTTCATGGAGCCTTCGGGCTTCTCGGCCTCCAGGGCAGCGATCTGCTCCATGGTGCCGGCGGCCACGATCTGGCCCGCTCCGTTGATGTTGGCCGGGGTCAGACCCAGCTTCTCCAGGTGGGCGACGACGACGTCGCGGTCACCACCGAGGACCGCGGCCATGCCGGTCTCGGTGACCGCGGCGGCCTCCGCCATGCCCAGGCCGCGCGTCCGGACGAAGGCCAGCGCCTCGTCCTCGGACAGCACGCCCGCGTACGCGGCGGCGGTGATCTCACCGACGCTGTGGCCCGCGACGGCACCGAAGGCCGAAGACGAACCGAGCGCTGCAGCGGACAGCAGACCCGCGGCGACCAGCAGCGGCTGTGCCACGGCCGTGTCGCGGATCTCGTCGGCGTCAGCCTTCGTGCCGTAGTGGGCAAGGTCCAGCCCGATGGCGTCCGACCACGCGGCGACGCGGTCGGCGGCACCGGGAAGGTCGAGCCAGGGAGTCAGGAAGCCGGGCGTCTGAGCGCCTTGGCCGGGAGCGACGAGTACGAGCACCCTCACACTCTCTCTTGTGGATGGTCCCTGCCGCCCGTGGGGACAGGGACCAAGAACGGTCGGGGTAATTGTTGATGTCCGACAAAAGTCTAGGACTGAGGATCCCCGTCGGCCAGGCGCCCCAGAATCAGGGCGATCCGCAGCGTGAACGCCGAGCGGACATCGGAGGGCGACCAGCCGGTGACGTCGGTCACACGTCGTAGCCGGTAGCGCACCGTGTTGGGGTGCACGAACAGCATGCGGGCCGCCCCTTCGAGGCTGCTCGCCTGCTCCAGATAGACACTCAACGTCTCCAGCAGCGCGGAGCCCGCTTCCTCCAGCGGTCTGTAGATCTCCTCCACCAGCTGCTCACGGGCAGCGGGATCCGAGGCGATGGCGCGCTCGGGCAGGAGATCGTCCGCCAGCACCGGTCGCGGGGCATCCTGCCAGGCCGTACAGGCCTTCAGGCCGGCCGCCGCGGCCTGCGCCGACTTCGTCGCGTTCAGCAGGTCGGGCACCACCGGACCGGCCACCACCGGACCGGCCGCGAAGGGCCCGATCAGGGACTTCGCGACCTGCATCGGGTTGTCGCTGCCGCCCGCGATGACCACCAGGCGGTCACCGAGCACGCCCGTGAGGACCTGGAGCTTGTGGTGGCGGGCCGCGCGCCGGATCGCCTCGACCGTCAGCTCGCTGTCCCCCTCCGGCGCGGTGCCGAGCACCACGCACACGTGCTCCGGAGAGTTCCAGCCGAGCGCCGCCGCCCGCGACAGCGCACCCTCGTCGGCCTCGCCGGACAGCACCGCGTTGACGACGAGGGACTCCAGCCGGGCGTCCCACGCACCACGCGCCTCGGCGGCCTGCGCGTACACCTGGGCCGTCGCGAAGGCGATCTCCCGGGCGTACACCAGCAGCGCCTCGCGCAGGATCGACTCGTCGCCCGGGGCGGCCACCTCCTCGATCGCGGTCTCCATGACCTCGATCGTGGTGCGGACCATCTCCACCGTCTGGCGCAGCGTGATCGCCCGGGTCAGCTCGCGCGGAGCCGTCCCGAACACGTCGGTGGAGATCGCCTGCGGGGTCTCGGGGTGCCGGAACCACTCCGTGAAAGCGGCGATGCCGGCCTGCGCGACCAGGCCGATCCAAGACCGGTTCTCCGGGGGCATCGCCCGGTACCACGGCAGGGTCTCGTCCATGCGCGCGATCGCGTTCGCGGCGAGCCGGCCGGAGGACTTCTCCAGTCGGCGCAGCGTCGCGGCGTGCGGATGGGCGGGAGCGGGATGCGCGGCTTGTGTCGCGGGGGAATGCTCACGTTCGGGTTGGGGCACGTGACAAGACTGCCTTATCGGCGGGGCTGCGCGGAGTCCGGTCCCGTGCCCGCCACCGCGCCGGCGCTACCGTGGCCCCCATGATTGATGTGCGCCGCGGTGCGGACCGGTACGAGGGCGGGGACCCGGCCGCCGGGATCACCAGCCGCCACGCCTTCTCCTTCGGGTCCTTCTACGACCCGGACAACCTGCGCTTCGGACCCGTCCTGGCCTGCAACGAGGAGACCCTCGCCCCGGGCGCCGGATTCGACGAGCACCCGCACAGCCACACCGAGATCGTGACCTGGGTGGTCCAGGGCGAACTCACCCACCAGGACAGCACCGGCGAGAAGGGCCTGGTGCGGCCCGGGGACGTTCAACGGCTCAGCGCGGGATCCGGGGCGCGGCACGTGGAACGCAACGACGGCGCGGAGCGGCTGCGCTTCGTGCAGATGTGGCTCGCGCCGCTCACCGCCGGCGGGGAACCCTCGTACGAGGTGGTCGGCGGCATCGAGGACGGCACGCCCTACGAGATCCCCGCGGCCGGCGCCGTACTGCACGTCCGGCGGCCGGGCGCGGGCGAGCGGGTCCCCGTACCGGCGGCGGAGCGGGTGTACCTGCACGTGGTGCGCGGGGACCTGCGCCTGGACGGGGCGGAGCTCGGCCCCGGGGACTCGGTGCGGATCACCGGCGAGGAGGGCCTGGAGGTCACCGCCGGATCCCCGGGGGAACTGCTGATCTGGGAGTTGCCCGCCTAGTAGGGCTTGGTCAGGTTGATTCGCGTGCGGGTATGTCGCGGTGGCAGGTGGGGCAGGCGCCGGCCCAGGTGGCGAGGAGGATCCGGAGTTC
>NZ_JBHWJY010000159.1:0-5800 GCF_042731135.1 Streptomyces sp. NPDC059874 | reverse complement strand
GGCGCGGCGCCGTTGCCGGGGGCGCTGCCCCCGGACCCCCGCGCCTCAAACGCCGGCGAGGCCGGAAATGCCCGCCGGCGGGCGAAGGGGGATCCCGTCAAGGCGTTGCTGCATCGGCATCGGGAGTTGTGCGAGCGGGCCGTCGATCCGTTGGAGATCGCCGCCGGGCTGGAGGCGCACGGGATCACCGATCGGACCGCCGCGCGGTTCCGGCACCGGGACGTCTTCTCGCTCGCCGAGGAGCTGTACGCCCGGACGTCGCGCGGGGAGCACACCGGCGCCCAGCCCGCTCGGGTCCCCGCAGGGGCCTCCGCGTTCCGGGGGTTCGGGTACGCCCTGCTGCCCGGGGCCGTCGGGCTCGGGGTGGCCGCCACCGGGGCGGCGTGGGCCGGGGCCGTTGCCGTGGTGGTGGTCGTGGCCGCCCTGGTGTGGCCCGGACGGTCCGCCGCGGGGCGGCTGCCGTGGGCCCCGTACCTGCTCGGCGCGGCCGTCGTCGGCTTGGCCGTGTACCGGCACGGCACCGCCCTCGGTGTCGGACTCGCGCTGGCCGTCGCCCCCGCCCACCTGGTCGCCGAGGCCTTCGCCGCCAAGGCCCGGGCCCGGCTCGCCGGGAGCCGCGCCCTGGAGGAGTTCGCGGACCGGGCACGGCCCCTGGTCCTCGTGGCGGCCGCGCTCTTCACCGCGGCCGCCGCCGGGGCGGCCGCCCTCGCCGGGGCTCCGACGGGCCGGGTGGTGCCGCTCGCCCTGCTGCTGTTCCTGACCCGCCTCCTGCTCCGGCACGGCGCCCGCGGGGGTCCGATCGCCGTGGCGCTGGCACTCGCCCTGGTCCCGTTCCCGGCGGCGGTCCTCGCCTCCGCCGCGGGACTCCTCGTACAGGCCGTTCTCGTGCTGTCCCGGGCTTCCGCGCACGCACGTCCCTGACGTCGCCCCACCCATCGATCCACATCGATCCACAAGGAGAAGGACATGACCGGCCAGCCAACCAACCAAGGGGCCACGCGATGAGGGTGCTGCTGATCGGAGCCAACGGATACCTCGGCCGCTACGTCGCCGACCGGCTGCTCGCCGACCCCGCCGTGCAGCTCACCGCGCTCGGCCGCGGCGACGACGCCGACGTCCGCTTCGACCTCGCCACCGGCAGCCCCGGAGCGCTCACCCGCTTCCTCGACGCCGTCCACCCGGGCGTCGTCATCAACTGCGCCGGCGCCACCCGCGGCGGGGCCCGGGAACTCACCCGGCACAACACCGTCGCCGTCGCGACGATCTGCGAGTCGCTGCGCCGCAGCGGCTGCGGGGCCCGCCTCGTCCAGCTCGGCTGTGCCGCCGAGTACGGACCCAGCCAGCCCGGGTCGTCGACGGCCGAGGACGCCGTGCCGAGACCGGGCGGGCCGTACGGGGTCAGCAAGCTGGCCGCCACCGAACTGGTGCTGGGCTCCGGACTGGACGCCGTCGTGCTGCGGGTCTTCTCGCCCGTCGGCCCCGGCACCCCCGCCGGATCCCCGCTCGGCCGGCTCGCGGAGGCCATGCGCCGCGCCATGCAGTCCGGGGACGGGGAGCTCAAGCTCAGCGGGCTCGGCGTGCAGCGCGACTTCGTGGACGTACGGGACGTGGCGCGGGCCGTGCACGCCGCTTCCCTGTCGGCGGCCCAGGGCGTGGTGAACATCGGCACCGGCCGCGCGGTCCGGCTGCGCGACGCGGCCGCCGTGCTGGCGCGGGTCGCCGGATACGGGGGCGCCCTGCACGAGTTGGACGTCCCGCACGGCGGAGCCCAGCAGGGGCACCCCGGCCGCCCCGGCGGGCTCTCCGCCATCGGGTCCCCCCGCTCCGAGGCCACCGCCGAGCAGCTCGCCGCGGCCCCCCAGCCGTACCCGTACCCCGACGGCTGCGGTGCCTGGCAGCAGGCCGACGTCCGGACCGCCCGCGACCGGCTCGGCTGGCGGCCCCGGATCAACCTGGAGGAGTCCCTCGCGGACATCTGGATGGAGGCGGCGTGCCGTATCTGACCACCCCGCCCGGGGCCGCGACGGCGGCCGCGACCGAGGCCGGCCGCCTCGGTCTCGGCATCCCGGGCTACGCGCACCCGCTGCTCGCCCCCGTCGAGTGGGCCGAACTGACCCGCCCCGGCACCCCGCTGCACTGGGCCGTGCTCAATGTCACGGACGGCCCGGGCGGGCGGCCCGACCCGCACTGCACGGAGGCGGCCGCGAAGCTCCGCGGGGCGGGCGGCACGGTGCTCGGTCATCTCGCCATGCGGGACGGCGCGCGGTCCTTCGGCGAGCTGATCTCCGACGCCCACCGCTTCCGCGACTGGTACGGGGTCGGCGGCTTCTACCTGGCCGACGCCCCCGCCGACAAGGCGGACCTGGCCTCGGTGCACCGGGTCTCGGAAGCCCTGCGCGGGCTGGGCGAGGACGTGACGATCGTGCTCGGGCACGGCACCCACCCCTACGAGGGCTACGTGGAGGCCGCCGACCAGCTGGTCACCTTCTCCGGAGCCTGGGCCGACTACCGTTGGTCACAGGTGGCCGAGTGGACCGCCGAGCATCCGGCGGAGCGCTTCTGCCACCTCGTCCACGGGGTGCCGCGCACGCACCTGGAAGAAGCGGTCCGGATCGCCCGCTGGCAGGGCGCCGGCACGATCTGGTTCACGGACCGGCGGGGCACCCCCGACCGGGACCCGTGGACCTCGATGCCCGCGTACTGGGACGAAATCGTCTCGCGGATCGGGACGGGTGTCTCGGAATGAAAGTGGCCGTGGCACTGTTACGGGATAGAACAACCTACAAATACTCCCCGCGTCCGCGGGGATGACCTTGGAGTCCCCGTGTCGCTGCCACCCCTGGTCGAGCCAGCTGCTGAGCTCACCGTTGACGAGGTCCGCCGGTACTCGCGTCACCTGATCATCCCCGATGTCGGGATGGACGGCCAGAAGCGCCTGAAGAACGCCAAGGTGCTCGCCGTGGGCGCCGGCGGCCTCGGCTCGCCCGCCCTCATGTACCTGGCCGCGGCCGGTGTCGGCACGCTGGGCATCGTCGAGTTCGACGAGGTCGACGAGTCGAACCTGCAGCGCCAGATCATCCACAGCCAGGCCGACATCGGTCGTTCCAAGGCCGAGTCCGCCCGCGACAGCGTGCTGGGCATCAACCCTTACGTGAACGTGGTCCTGCACGAAGAGCGGCTCGAAGCCGAGAACGTGATGGACATCTTCAGCCAGTACGACCTCATCGTCGACGGCACGGACAACTTCGCCACGCGCTACCTGGTGAACGACGCCTGCGTGCTGCTGAACAAGCCGTACGTGTGGGGTTCGATCTACCGCTTCGACGGCCAGGCCTCGGTCTTCTGGTCCGAGCACGGCCCGTGCTACCGCTGCCTGTACCCGGAGCCCCCGCCGCCGGGCATGGTCCCGAGCTGCGCCGAGGGCGGCGTGCTGGGCGTGCTCTGCGCGTCCATCGGGTCCATCCAGGTAACCGAGGCCATCAAGGTCCTCACGGGCGTCGGCGAGCCGCTGGTCGGCCGTCTGATGATCTACGACGCCCTGGAGATGCAGTACCGCCAGGTCAAGGTCCGCAAGGACCCCGACTGCGCGGTCTGCGGTCCGAACGCGACCGTCACCGAGCTCATCGACTACGAGGCCTTCTGCGGCGTCGTGTCGGAGGAGGCCCAGGAGGCGGCCGCCGGTTCGACGATCACTCCCAAGCAGCTCAAGGAGTGGATCGACGCGGACGAGAAGATCGAGATCATCGACGTCCGTGAGAAGAACGAGTACGAGATCGTCTCGATCCCCGGCGCGAAGCTGATCCCCAAGGGCGAGTTCCTGATGGGCACCGCCCTCCAGGACCTGCCGCAGGACAAGCGCATCGTCTTGCACTGCAAGACGGGTGTCCGCAGTGCGGAAGTCCTCGCGGTGCTGAAGTCCGCGGGCTTCGCGGACGCGGTCCACGTCGGTGGCGGCGTCATCGGCTGGGTCCACCAGATCGAGCCCGAGAAGCCGGTCTACTAAGCCAGACCCCGGAGGGGCCGGCCCGCTTCATTGCGGACCGGCCCCTCTTCGCGTTCGCCGTCAGGCACCCGCGGGCGGCTCGGGCGCCACCGGCGTCCCGGTGGCCTCCTTCGTCGCGGTGCACACGGTGCCGGCGCTCGGGGTCTTCCCGTCCAGGAGGTACGAGTTCACCGCGTTCTGCACGCAGGTGTCGCCGCTGTTGTACGCGCCGTGGCCCTCGCCCTTGTACGTGAGCTCCACCCCGACACCCTTGCCGAGCCGTTCCGCCATCTTGCGGGCGCCCTCGTACGGGGTGGCCGGGTCGCCGGTGTTGCCGATCACCAGGATCGGGGCGGAACCGGGGGCGGAGACGTCCGGGGTTTCCCAGGCGCCCGCGACCGGCCAGTCGGTGCAGCCCATCATGGCCCAGCCGAGGAAGTCCCCGAAGACGGGCGAGGCCGAACGGAAGGCCGGCAGCTTGGCCTTGGTCTGCTCCAGCGTGTAACGGTCCTTGGAGTCCGCGCAGTTGATCGCGGCGTTCGCGGCGCCGATGTTGCTGTACTGGCCCTGCTCGTTCCTCCCGTTGAGAGCGTCGGAGAGCGCCAGCAGCAGCTGCCCCTGACCGCCTTCGGCCTCGTCGAGGCCCTGCTCCAGCAGCGGCCACAACTCCTTGGAGTACAGGGCCTGGGCGATGCCGTTGGTCGCGGAGGTCTCGGTGAGCCGGCGGTCGCCGATGCCGGCGATCGGCTTCGCGGACAGCTCCTTCTGGAGCTTGATGACGTTCGCCTCGATCTCCTTGGCGGTGCTGCCCTGGAGCTTGCACTCGTCGCCGCGGTCGACGCAGTCCTGGGCGAAGTTGCCGAGGGCGAGCTGGAAGCCCTTGGCCTGGCCGAGTGCCCCTTCCTCGGAGGTCTTGGTCGGGTCGACGACGGCGTCGAAGACGGCCCGGCCGACGTTCTTCGGGAACAGGTGGGCGTAGACCCCGCCGAGCTCGGTGCCGTAGGAGATGCCGAAGTAGTGCAGCTTCTCGTCGCCGAGGGCCTGACGGATGCGGTCCATGTCGCGGGCGGCGTTGGAAGTGCCGACGTGGGGGAGCACCTTGGCGGAATTGCGCTCGCAGGCCTCCTGGAACTGCCGGATGTTGTCGACGAACTCCTTCTCCTGCTGGGGGGTGGTGGGGGAGGCGTCCTGGGAGTAGTACGCGTCGAGCTGCTTGTCGTCCTCGCAGCGGACGGGGGCGCTGCGGCCGACCCCGCGGGGGTCGAAGCTGACCAGGTCGTACCGGGAGCGCAGGGCCTCGTACTCCTTGGCCGCGCCGGGGAGGGTGGAGATGCCGGAGCCGCCGGGGCCGCCGAAGTTGAAGACGAGGGAGCCGAGCCGCTTGTCCTTGTCCCGCGCCTTGGCCCGGATGAGCGCGATCGGGATGGTCTCCCCCTCGGGCTTCGCGTAGTCGAGGGGGACATCGAGGGTGGCGCACTCCCAGCCCTTGGGCGGGGCCTGGCCGCCGCCCTCCAGGGGGGTGGGGGCGGGGCAGCCGGCCCACTTGAGCGGCTTGGCGGCCTTGGTGCCGTCTCCGTTCGCCTTCTTCTCGTTTCCGCCGTCGTCGGAGCAGCTGCTGGTGGCGAACAGTGCGGCGGTGAGGGCGGAGGCAGCGGCAACCCGCCAGGCGTTTCTCGGCATACCCCCATCCTCCGCGCCCCCGTTCCCCCCCGCCCCCGCGCTGACCCATCCGTGTCCCCCGGGCTCCGCCCGGACCCCCTCGGGCTCAGCCCCGGACATCTTCAGCTTGGCCGGGGCAAGATCCAGCCTCGCCGGCGT
>NZ_JBHWJY010000158.1:0-6225 GCF_042731135.1 Streptomyces sp. NPDC059874 | reverse complement strand
GGCCATCTGGCACAACCGGCAGACGGGAACACCCACCACCCGCTCACTGATCGCCTACGACCACTGACCCGAGCACTTTGGACTTACTCGTCTAGTGCTGTGGCCGGAAAGGTTTGCCGGGGCGCGGCGTTCGGTGCGGTGCATCGCGAGGCGGAGGGCCGCGCTCGTACTGGACGTACTTGCGCGGTCCGACAACGCGGCGAGGTGCCGTGCCGAGCGCCGTGCCCCGGTGAACCTTTCCGGCCACAGCACTAGGCGTCTTCCGGCCCCGGGCAAGGGAATCCAGCCTCGCCGGAAGCCCCCGTTCACCGGCGGAGCTACTGGCGGGTCGCAGATCGAAGGGCGATCCGGGTGCTCGACTGGGCGACCCCGGCGTCCCGCTTCAGCCGCCGCAGCAACGCGTCCAACGCGGCCGGATCGGCGGCGCGAGCCCGTACGAGGTAGTCGTACTCCCCCGTCACGTGCACCACCTCCGTGATCCCGGGCAGTTTGGCGACGCGCTGCTCGAACTGCTCGTTGGTGGTGTCCTGGCGCAGCGTGAGGTCGATGAAGACCACGAGCCCGCCCCGGGTGTCGGCGGCCGGATCCACGACGACGGTGAATCCGCGGATCACCCCGTCCCGGCGCATCCGGCGCACCCGGTCGGCGGTGGCGTTGGCACTGAGGCCCACCCGGATGCCCAGGTCCCGGTACGAGATCCGCGCATCCTCCTGCAGGATGCCGAGGATTTCCCTGTCGAGGCGGTCCATGCCGCGATTCTCGCAGTCGGGCCCGATATCCGCCCGCACATCCGGCCCCGGCCGCCCGACCCTCTCGACATGACCGAACTCCTCTCCCCCGCTCTGGGCGGCGCGGCGGCGGGCCTGGGCGTGGCGATGCCGATGGGCGCGATGAGCGTGCTTCTGCTCCAGGAAGCGATGCGCCACCGCCGCACGGCGATCGCCGCGGCCGCGGGCATCGCGACGGTGGACCTCGCCTATGCGGCCCTCGCCACCGCCCTGGGCCCCTGGGTGGCCTCCCACATCTCCCCGATCGAGGCCTGGGTCCGGCTCGCCTCGGCGCTCATCCTCCTCACCATCGCCATCCACGGCCTCACCAAGTCCCGCCGAGCCCCGGCCCCGCCGGCGCGGAGCCCCGGGGTGGGGGCCGGGGCCGCGCCCACGCCGCGCCCCGGGCCGGCCAAGGCCTTCGCGCGGTACGTCGGGCTCACCGCCGTCAACCCCACCACCGCCCTCTACTTCGCCGCCCTCACCACGGCCCAGGGCGAATCCCTCCGCACCGGGGCGGCCGGAGCCGCCTTCCTCATCGGCGTCGGCGCCGCCTCGCTCCTCTGGCAGCAGACCCTCGTCGGTGTCGGCGCCCTGGCCGGCGCCCGCATCTCCGACACCGCCCGTGTCTGGACCTTCCGCCTCGGCTACGGCCTGGTCGCCGCCTACGCCCTCAAGATCGCCTTTCCGCTGCCGGCCCTGGGGTGACTCGCCAGGGAGCGGTCAGGGGCCGCTCGGGGTGGCCTCGGGGTGATGCCGGATACGGGCCGGCGCCCCGATCGACATGATCGGTGCATGACCAATCGACCGCTGGAACACCGCCGGCCCGCCGCCCTCACCCGGGCCGCCTTCATCACCGCGCCCCTGTGCATCCTGGCGTACGGGGCCATCCGGCTCAGCGATCCCGACCACGGTCCGGGCCTCGCCTGGACCACGGGCCACATCGCGCTCCTCGCCGGGGTGTTGCAGTTCGCCCTGGTCTTCCCGGCCCTGCGCCGGATGACCGGGCCCGCCACCGGAGCGGCGGGCCGGCTGAGCGCCGGCGCCGCCGCCTCGCTCGGTCTGACCGGCACGCTGGCGGTCGTCGCCCAGGCCGCCATCGACCTCGTCGTCGGCCTGCGGGCCGCCGACCGGCCGGGGATGGAGCGGCTCTTCGAGGAGGTCCAGAGCCATCCCGGAGTGCTGCCCGCCGTCTACACCGTCGGCCCGACGCTGTTCTACGTCGGGCTCGTCTGGCTCATGGTCCAGCTCGCCGTCCAGCGTCGCATCAGCCCCTGGCGCCCCGTCGTGGTGGTGCTGGGTACGGTCACCATGGCCGCCAGTTTGGACCTGATGCCGATCGGCGCCCTCCTGTTCGCCGTGGCGCTCTTCCCCCTGTCCCTCCCGCTGCCCGCCCCAATTCGCCCGGCCCGATCGGCGGAACACCCCCTAGGGTGACCCCGTGACGACGACCCGCCTCTCGGCCCGTGCGGCCATCGCCTCCGTGACCGACCCGGGGAGCTTCGCCGAACTCCCCGTCCCCCACCGGGAGTCACCGCCCGACGGCCCCCTCGCCTGGGCCGGCTACGACGACTCCCGCGCCCGCGCCGCCGAGCGGACCGGGGAGCGGGAGTCCGTCGTCGCCGGCACCGCCCGCATCGGCGGCCACGAAGCGACCGTGATCTCCTTCGAGTTCGGCTTCCTCGGCGGGTCCCTCGGCGAACGCACCGGAGACCGGCTCGAAGCCGCGTACGCGTACGCCCGCGAGCACCGCCTCCCGCTCGTCTCGCTCATCGCCACCGGTGGCTCCCGCATGCAGGAGGGCATGCTCGCGCTGACCCAACTCCAGCGCGTGGCCCGCCAGTGCGTGCTGACCCGGGCCGCGGGGCTCCCCCAGCTCGCCGTCCTGCGCGACCCCACCACCGGCGGCGGGTGGGCCACCCTGGGCGCCGGGGCCGACGTGGTCCTCGCGCTGCCGGGGGCGCAGGTCGGCTTCGCGGGCTCCCGGGTGCGTCCGGCGGACGCCGATCCGGCGGCCTACTCCGCCGAGGGGCAGTACGCCGCCGGCCACGTGGACGCCGTGGTGCCCGGCGCCGAGCTGCCCGGCGCCCTCGCCGACTGGCTCGGCGTGCTGACCGCGCCCCGCCCCGCCGGTCCCGTCGAGCCGCCGGCCGCGCTGGCGGACGTCGCGCCGCCGCCCACCGGCTGGGACGCCGTCCGGCAGGCCCGGCACCCCGACCGCCCGCGCGCCGAGGCGTACCTGGACGCGTACTTCGCCCTCCGCCTGCCCCTCTCCGGCGACCGCGCGGGCGGCACCGACCCCGGCATGCTGTGCGGGTTCGGGCTGCGCGAGGGACGGGCCGTCGCGTACGCAGCCCAGTGCGGCACCGCGACCCGCCCGGCGGGCTACCGTACGGCCGCCCGCGTCATCCGCCTGGCCGACCGGCTCGGCATCCCGGTGCTCACGCTGGTGGACACCCCCGGCGCGGCCAACGACGCCGCCGCCGAGCACGCGGGCGCCGGCGCCGCCATCGCGGACACCTTCGCGGCAGTGGCCGGCGCCACCGTCCCCGTCACCACCCTCCTCATCGGCGAGGGCGGCTCGGGCGGCGCCCTCGCCCTGGCGGCGCCGGGGAACACCTGGGTCACCCCGGACAGCTACTTCTCGGTGATCGCCCCGGAGCTGGCGGCGGCCATCCTCAAGCGCCCCCCGGCCGCCGCCCCCGCCACGGCCGACCAACTCCGCATCCGCCCCCAGGACCTGGTGGCCCTGGGGGTGGCCCGCGGCATCGTCACTCCCGGCTAGGGCCTGTCGTCAAGGTGGCGCTTCGGCAGCCGCACGTCCACCCGGTACAGCCGTGTGATCTGCTGCGCGAACTCGTTGTCGTCGCCGGCCAGCAGCAGCCGCACCCGCCCGGCACCGTCGTAATCCGTGACGACCATGCCCTCGACGTTGTCCACCAGGGGATGGTTCTGCGGCAGCTTCGACGGCGCCCCGAGCGTCGGGCAGTCGTTGAAGTCCCCGATCGCCGTCTTCCGCGCGAGCCGCAGCCCCGGCCCCTCGGTCAGCGTCCGCACGGCCGACGTGTCCGTCGCGCCGAGCGGATCGGCTACGTACAGCCGCACGGTGATCGCGAACTCCCGCGTGAATCCGCGCTCCAGCACGATCAGCCGCCCGTCGCGGGTCGGGGCGAGTTCGACGAGGCCGTGCCCCGCGTCCACCGGGTAGGCGTACTGGCGGGCCGGTACGAACTCGCCGCCGCGCCGCTCCCAGGTCTGGATCCGCTGCAGGGTCCGGCCCTGTGCGTCCTTCCCGTCACCGGACAGCGCGCCCTCGACCCCCGCGACCAGGGTGTGGCCCCCGGGCAGCAGGGTCAGCGACTCGAAGGTGGTGTTGGGGGTGGCCCGGCCCTCCGGCGCGAGGCGGAAGTCGTCGGGGATCGGCAGTGTGCCCAGCACCTGCCCGTCCCGGCCGTAGCGCCGGATGGCGGGCGCGAACTCGTCCGTGATCAGGTACGACCCGTCCCGGTCGACGACGATCCCCTCGGAGTCGATCGGCTTCCCGGCGCCGTCCGTCAGCGGCAGCCGGGCGGTGGCCCGGGCCGTCGGGGTGTCCCCGCGCTCCACCTTCAGCGAGTACAGCGCCGACTTGTCGGAGACGGCGGCCACCGTGCCGTCCTTGTCGACGGCGAGACCGGAGATCCCGCCGACCAGCCGCCCGTCGAGCGTGGTCTTGTCCGGCGAATCGGAGTAGCCCGCGACGGAGAGGTACGGGGAGCAGGCGCCCCCGTGGGACGACTCGACCGCGGCCGCGGCGGGCGGCGCGAGCGTGCCGCAGAGCGCGGCGGTGGCCACCGCGGTGGTGGCGAGCGTACGAAGGCGCATGAAGGCCTTCCTCCTGATGCGACGGATGACTCGGAACTGCCGAACAGTCATATGTCGAATCGAAAGGAATAGGAAGGCCTCGCAACACGATGGCAACGAACCGGCCAACTCCCCTTCACATCCGGCCGGATCGGGCGAACCGGGCCGGACTGGTCCCCACGTGCCGCCCGAAGTGCCGTGTCAGGTGCGCCTGGTCGTAGAAGCCCGCCGCCACGGCCGCCTCGCCCGTCCGCATTCCCGCCAGCAGCAACCGCCGCGCCACCGCCACCCGCCGCCCCGTCAGGTACGCGTGCGGCGGAAGCCCGTACGCCGTCCGGAAGCTCCGGATCAGCTGCGTGGGATGGACGTGCCCCAACTCCTCCGACGCCTCCTCCAGCGTGATCCCCTCGACCACCCGCGCGTCGAGCAGCTCCCGCAGCCGCCCGGCGAGCGCCGCGCCCCGCGCCGCGCCCTCCGGCGCCTCGCGCCCGGTGAGCCACCGGTGCAGCCGCTCCCGTACGAAGGCCAGCCGCGACTCGGCCTCGAAGGGCTCCGGCTCCGCGAGCGCCAGATGCAGCCCGTGCACGCGCTCGCGCAGCGCCGGATCGGCCAGCAGCGGGCCGTCGACGGCGGCTCCGGTCAGCCGCTCCGGCAGCACCGAGGTGTCCAGGTACAGCACCCGCTTGCGGAAGCCGGCCTCGGTCACGGTCCGCCCGTCGTGCACCACGCCGGGCGGCAGCAGGATCACCTGTTCCGAGACCCCGACGCCGTGCCGCTCCCGGTCGAGGGCGAAGTCGACGCGCCCGCCGTCCAGGATCATCAGCGTCCAGGTGTCGTGCACGTGGGCGGGGTAGGCGTGCTCGGTGAAGCGGGCGTGGAAGACCTCGGCGATCCCCTTCACCGGCGGCTGCCAGGCGGAGACGGTGCTGCGCGGTCGGATGGCGGCCATGTCAGGAACGTACAAGACCGCCTTCGCCCGGTCCGCCACGCTGCCCCCATGACGAAGACACAGAAGGTCGACATCGCCGAGAAGCTGGCCGGTTTCACCGAGCAGTGGGCCCCGCGCCGCGTTGCCCGCGTCAACGATTACGAGGTCAAGGTCGCCAAGATCCAGGGCGAGTTCGTCTGGCACGCCCACGAGGACACCGACGAGCTGTTCCTCGTGGTCGCCGGCACGCTGACGATCCGACTGCGCGACGGGGACGTGGTCCTCGGCCCCGGCGAGATGTACGTCGTCCCGCGCGGGGTGGAGCACTGCCCGGCCGCCGACGAGGAGACGTCGATCCTGCTGTTCGAGCCGTCCGGCACCACCAACACCGGTAGCGCGGGAGGCGCCCGCACCCGGGAGGCGGTGGACGCCTAGTGCTGTGGCCGGAAAGGTTTGCCGGGGCGCGGTGTCCGGTGCGGTGCATCGCAAGGCGGAGGGCCGCGGCCCGTACTGGACGTACTTGCGCGGCCCGACAACGCGGCGAGGTGCCGTGCCGGGTGCCGCGCCCCGGTGAACCTTTCCGGTCACAGCACTAGGGCCTGTCGTCAAATTCCCGTCGTCGCCCGAAGGGCGGCCCCGCGGCGTCTGGTGCGTGCTCTCGGCGTGCCGGGCGGAAGCCCTCGTACT
>NZ_JBHWJY010000157.1:0-6771 GCF_042731135.1 Streptomyces sp. NPDC059874 | reverse complement strand
ACCTCGTTGCAACCCTCCAGCTGCTGGAAGTCCTCCATCGAGGGGTCCTGCGCCTGGAGCATCGTCCCCATGGCCCCGTCGGCGACGACCACACGGGTGGCGAGCGCCTCTCGGAGGGCATCGGCCCGGGTCTGGGTGTCTGCGGGCGGGTTCGGCAACGAGGCCATGGTTGAGCTCCCTGGGATGCGACGGCTGTCGGCTTTGCACCCCCTCTGTGTCAAGGGTGCACGCGGCCAGGGTAACCGTGCGGCACCTGACCCGGTGAGGGCGTCCCACGTGGCGGACTGCATTCTGTGCGCGGGACGTCTTGTCGGGTGTGTCGGCGTGGGGTGCCGACTCATACGTGTGTCCGGAGCGCCTCACCATGCAAAAGGTCGACATCGACCGATAGTGTTCAGCATTGTCGAACTACGTCAGCAGGAGGCTGCGCAATGGCACGGAACATCCAGTCGCTCGAACGAGCCGCTGCGATGCTGCGACTCCTTGCGGGTGGGGAGCGCCGGCTGGGGCTCTCGGACGTGGCGTCGTCCCTGGGTCTGGCGAAGGGCACGGCGCACGGCATCCTGCGCACCCTGCAGGCGGAGGGCTTCGTCGAGCAGGACCCGGCCTCGGGCCGCTACCAACTGGGCGCCGAGCTGCTGCGCCTGGGCAACAGCTATCTGGACGTGCACGAGCTGCGCGCCCGCGCCCTGGTGTGGACGGACGATCTGGCCCGGGCGAGCGGCGAGAGCGTGTACGTGGGCGTGCTGCACAAGAGCGGGGTGCTGATCATGCACCACGTGTTCCGGCCCGACGACAGTCGCCAGGTGCTGGAGGTGGGGGCCATGCAGCCGCTGCACTCGACGGCGCTGGGCAAGGTGCTGTCCGCGTACGACCCCGTGGCGCACACGGAGGCGCTGGAGGTGGAGCGCGAGGCGTTCACCCCCCGTACGGTCACGGACGCGGCCGGGTTCGAGGAGATCCTCGGGCTGACCCGGGCGCGCGGTTGGGCCGCCGACGTCGAGGAGACCTGGGAGGGCATCGCCTCGGTCGCGGCGCCGATCCACGACCGGCGCAGGATGCCGGTCGGGGCGGTCGCGGTGGCGGGTGCGGTGGAGCGGGTCTGCGGGGAGTCCGGGGAGCCGCGGGCGGCGCTCGTGGCCTCCGTACGGGACTGCGCGCGGTCGGTTTCACGCGACCTGGGAGCGGGCCGGTTCTGAGCTTGACCTGACCCGTTTGCCCCACACATGACCCACCCGATGCGGCTTCGAGCTGCATTTGGGTGGGTTTTGCCATTTACTGATCATGGGAATGGCCGGTTTTGGGCGATCGTACCGAGTGGTAACGATCCGGTTCTTTGACCTGGCCAGGCCTTGACGGGTTCTTCACACAGGCGGAAAACTGCCGTTCATCGGTCGGCAATGTCGAACACCTACCGGCAATACGCGTTAGGGTGTGGCAAGGCCAAGGACCGGTGCAGCACTCACCGAGTGCGCGGAACCGCCGGAGGTACCCGGTTTCCGCCCACCCCTGGACGTAAGACAAAGGAGTCGCGGGTGTCCAGCTCCGACATCTTCATCGGCGAGACCATCGGTACCGCCCTGCTCACACTGCTCGGCGGTGGCGTCTGCGCCGCCCTCACGCTCAAGAGCTCCAAGGCCCGTGGCGCGGGCTGGCTCGCGATCACCTTCGGCTGGGGCTTCGCGGTCCTGATCGCCGCCTACGTCTCCGCGCCCCTCTCCGGCGCGCACCTCAACCCGGCGGTCACCGTCGGCATCGCCGTCAAGACCGGCGAGTGGGGTGACGTCCCCGTCTACTTCGCGGGCCAGCTGCTCGGCGCCATGCTCGGCGCGGTCCTGATGTGGGTCACGTACTACGGCCAGTTCCGCGCACACCTGGCCGACCCCGAGAACATCAAGGACGCGAGGCTCGGTCCGGAGGACCCGCACCCGCACGACGTCGCCGGCCCGGTGCTCGGGATCTTCTCGACCGGCCCCGAGATCCGCAACGTCGTCCAGAACCTCGCCACCGAGATCATCGGCACCTTCGTCCTGGTCCTGGCGATCCTGACCCAGGGCCTGCAGGACGGCGGCAAGGGCCTCGGCGTCATCGGTGTCCTGATCACGTCGTTCGTGGTCGTCGGCATCGGCCTCTCGCTGGGCGGTCCGACCGGCTACGCGATCAACCCGGTCCGCGACCTCGGCCCGCGCATCGTGCACGCCCTGCTCCCGCTGCGCAACAAGGGCGGTTCCGACTGGGGCTACTCCTGGATCCCGGTCGTCGGCCCGCTCGTCGGTGCCGCCATCGCCGGCGGTCTGTACAACATCGCGTTCGCCTGATCAGCATCGGCCCGCGCTCGTAAGATCCGCACCGCATCCTGATTCCGCCTACTCATAGACCTGCCAGGAGCAGCCACATGACCAGCAGCACCGGCCCCTTCATCGCCGCGATCGACCAGGGCACCACCTCCTCCCGCTGCATCGTCTTCGACCGCGACGGCCGCATCGTGGCCGTCGACCAGAAGGAGCACGAGCAGATCTTCCCGAAGCCGGGCTGGGTCGAGCACGACGCCACCGAGATCTGGACCAACGTCCAGGAGGTCGTCGCCGGGGCCATCGCCAAGGCAGAGATCACCGCCGCCGACGTCAAGGCGGTCGGCATCACCAACCAGCGCGAGACCACCGTCCTGTGGGACCGCCACACCGGCGAGCCGGTGCACAACGCGCTGGTCTGGCAGGACACCCGCACCGACGCCCTGTGCAAGGAGCTCGGCCGCAACGTCGGCCAGGACCGCTTCCGCCGCGAGACCGGCCTGCCGCTGGCGAGCTACTTCGCCGGTCCGAAGGTCCGCTGGCTGCTCGACAACGTCGAGGGCCTGCGCGAGCGCGCCGAGGCCGGAGACATCCTCTTCGGAACCATGGACTCCTGGGTCATCTGGAACCTCACCGGCGGCGCCCAGGGCGGTCACCACGTCACCGACGTGACCAACGCGTCGCGCACCATGCTGATGAACCTGCACACCCTGGCCTGGGACGAGAAGATCGCCGAGTCCATGGGCGTCCCGCTCAACGTCCTCCCGGAGATCAAGTCCTCCGCCGAGGTCTACGGCCACGTCAAGGACGGCGTCCTCGCCGGTGTCCCGGTCGCCTCGGCGCTCGGTGACCAGCAGGCCGCCCTCTTCGGCCAGACCTGTTTCGCCGAGGGCGAGGCCAAGTCCACGTACGGCACCGGAACGTTCATGCTGATGAACACCGGCGACAAGATCATCAACTCCTACAGCGGCCTGCTGACCACGGTCGGCTACCAGATCGGCGACCAGAAGCCGGTCTACGCGCTGGAGGGCTCCATCGCCGTCACCGGCTCGCTCGTCCAGTGGATGCGCGACCAGATGGGCCTGATCAAGTCCGCGGCCGAGATCGAGACCCTGGCCTCCTCCGTCGAGGACAACGGCGGCGCCTACTTCGTGCCGGCCTTCTCCGGCCTGTTCGCCCCGTACTGGCGCTCCGACGCCCGCGGTGTGATCGCCGGCCTCACCCGGTACGTCACCAAGGCGCACATCGCCCGTGCCGTCCTGGAGGCCACCGCCTGGCAGACCCGCGAGATCACCGACGCCATGACCAAGGACTCGGGCGTCGAGCTCACGGCCCTCAAGGTCGACGGCGGCATGACCTCCAACAACCTGCTGATGCAGACGCTCTCGGACTTCCTGGACGCCCCCGTGGTGCGCCCGATGGTCGCCGAGACCACCTGCCTCGGCGCCGCCTACGCCGCCGGCCTGGCCGTCGGCTTCTGGCCCGACACCGACGCCCTGCGCGCCAACTGGCGCCGCGCGGCCGAGTGGACCCCGCGGATGCCCGCCGAGCAGCGGGAGCGCGAGTACAAGAGCTGGCTCAAGGCCGTCGAGCGGTCCATGGGCTGGGTCGACGACGAAGACGCCAGCTGACCGCACTCAGCTGACGCTATCGACGAGGAGCTAAGAGAGATATGAGCAACCCGCAGAGCGTGACCGCACTGGGCACGCACCCGACCGCCGGTTCGAACGCGAGCCGTGCCGAGACCCGCGAGCAGTTGGCGAAGGCCACGTACGACCTCCTGGTCATCGGCGGTGGAATCCTGGGCACCTCGGTGGCCTGGCACGCCGCGCAGTCGGGTCTGCGGGTCGCCATGGTGGACGCCGGCGACTTCGCCGGCGCCACCTCCTCCGCCTCCTCCAAGCTGGTTCACGGCGGCCTGCGTTACCTGCAGACCGGTGCGGTCAAGCTGGTCGCCGAGAACCACCACGAGCGCCGGGTGCTGGCCAAGGACGTGGCCCCGCACCTGGTCAACCCGCTCACCTTCTACCTGCCCGTCTACAAGGGCGGTCCGGTCGGTGCGGCCAAGCTGGGCGCGGGCGTCTTCGCGTACTCCGCCCTCTCGGCCTTCGGCGACGGCATGGGCAAGGTCATCTCCCCGGCCCGCGCCGCCGCCGACAACCCGGGTCTGAAGACGGACAACCTGAAGGCCGTGGCGGTCTACTACGACCACCAGATGAACGACTCCCGCGTCGCCGTCATGACGGTCCGCGCGGCCGTCGAGTCGGGCGCGGTCGTCCTCAACCACGCCGAGGTGACCGGGCTGCGCATGACGCGCGGCCGGGTCACCGGCGCCGAGCTCAAGGACCGCCTGGACGGTACCGAGTTCGGGGTCGACGCGCGCGTCGTGCTCAACGCCACCGGCCCGTGGGTGGACCACCTGCGGCGCATGGAAGACAAGCACTCCATGCCGTCGATCCGCCTCTCCAAGGGCGCGCACATCGTCATGAAGCGCAAGTCGCCGTGGAAGGCCGCCATGGCCACCCCGATCGACAAGTACCGCATCACGTTCGCCCTGCCGTGGGAGGACCAGCTGCTGCTCGGCACCACCGACGAGGTGTACGAGGGCGACCCGGCGGACGTGCGCGCCACCGAGGCCGACATCCAGCAGATCCTGGACGAGGCGGCGTTCTCGGTGAAGGACGCGGACCTCGACCGCTCGCTGATGACGTACGCGTTCGCGGGCCTGCGCGTGCTGCCCGGCGGCCCCGGCGGGGTCGAGAAGGCCAAGCGCGAGACGGTCGTGTCCGAGGGCGCGGGCGGCATGCTGTCGGTGGCCGGCGGCAAGTGGACCACGTACCGGCACATCGGCCGCGTGGTCATGGACAAGCTGGCGAAGCTCCCGGGCAGCCCGCTGACCGAGGACATGGAGCCGGTGAAGTCCCTGGTGCGCCGGATCGCGCTGCCCGGTGTCGCCAACCCGAACGCGGTCGCGCACCGGCTGCTGGTGGACCGCGAGCCGGGTACCCGGATGGACCCGCTGACCGCGCGGCACCTGGCCTCGCACTACGGTTCGCTGGCCTTCGACATCGCGCGCATCGCGAACGAGGACCCGGCGCTGGCCGAGCGCATCCACCCGGACGGTCCGGAGATCTGGGCGCAGGTGGCGTACGCCCGTGACAACGAGTGGGCCGAGACGGTCGACGACGTGCTGCGCCGGCGTACGACGGTGACGATCCGCGGCCTGGACGACGAGGCCGTACGGGCCCGCGTCGAGGAGATGCTGGGCCACAAGGCATAGGTCTCGCGCAGGTGGGGAAGAGGGGCGGTTCCGAGGGGAACCGCCCCTCTGTCGTGGGCTGTGGCCGGTGCCTCATCAAGGCTTAGGCTGGCCCACGTACGCAAGGGAACTTCGGAAGGAGACCTGGGTGATCGAGCTTGAGGGCGTGCCCGAGCTGATCGACCCGGTCATGGTGGCCGCGTTCGAGGGCTGGAACGACGCGGGTGACGCGGCCTCCGGTGCGGTCGCGCACCTGGACCGGGAGTGGAAGGGCGAGGTGTTCGCGGCGCTCGACGCCGAGGACTACTACGACTTCCAGGTCAACCGGCCGACGGTGTGGCTGGACAACGGGGTACGGAAGATCACGTGGCCGACGACGCGGCTGTCGGTGGTCCGCATCGGCGGGGCGAAGCCGCGCGACCTGGTGCTGGTGCGGGGCATCGAACCGTCCATGCGGTGGCGGTCGTTCTGCAACGAGCTGCTCGGCTTCGCGCACGAGCTGGGCGTGGAGATGGTGGTCGTCCTGGGTGCGCTGCTCGGGGACACCCCGCACACGCGGCCGGTGCCGGTGAGCGGGGTCACCTCGGACGCGGATCTGGCGCGGACGATGGACCTGGAGGAGACCAAGTACGAGGGCCCGACGGGGATCGTGGGCGTACTCCAGGAAGCCTGCACGCACGCGGGGGTGCCGGCGGTGTCCCTGTGGGCGGCGGTGCCGCACTACGTTTCGCAGCCGCCGAACCCGAAGGCCACGCTGGCCCTGCTCAACCGGCTGGAGGACCTGATCGACATCCGGATCCCGCTCGGCGAGCTGCCGGAGGACGCGCGGGCGTGGCAGTTGGGCGTGGACCAACTGGCCGCGGAGGACAGCGAGGTCGCGGAATACGTCCAGACGCTGGAGGAGGCGCGGGACACGGCCGATCTGCCGGAGGCGTCCGGGGACGCGATCGCCCGGGAGTTCGAGCGGTACCTGCGGCGGCGTGACCCGTCCGCGGAGCCGGGTGACGGCTCGTACCTGCGGGACACCTCCAGCGGCCTGACGCGGCCGCCGAAGCCGCAGCCGCCGGTGGCTCCGCCGCCGCCCGAGGCTCCGCCGGAGGAGCCAGGGGACGACACCCCCGAGGCGTAGCCGGGAGGCGGGTGCCGCTGCGCGGAGCCGTCCCCTACCCGCCCTTCGACCGTTCCCGCCTCGATCGCCGGCGGGGCTGGGTTGCGCGAAGC
>NZ_JBHWJY010000156.1:0-7142 GCF_042731135.1 Streptomyces sp. NPDC059874 | reverse complement strand
CCCCGCAGGGCGTCGAACGCAACCACCCTCGGCCCTCCGACCCCTGGAAACGTTCGGCGCCCGAGGAGACGCCCCGGCGCGCGCCCGGCCCCGGCCGGGCCGGCCCAGGTGGCAGCCGCCCGATCCGAAGGAAAAGGCCTATGCCGCCGCCGTGCCCGCGTAGGAGCGGGTCGTGAGGGTGGTCATGCGGGCGGCGATCGTCGTGGCCGGGCTGCGCGGGAGGCGGTCGGCGATGAGGCCGTCGGCGAGGAAGAGGACCTGGTCGGCGTGGGCCGCGGCGGCCGGGTCGTGGGTGACCATGACGATGGTGGCGCCGAGGGAGTCGACGGCGGACCGCAGCAGCCCGAGGACCTCGGCGGCGGTGGTGGTGTCCAGGGCGCCCGTGGGCTCGTCGGCGAAGACCACGTCGGGACGGGTGACCAGGGCCCGGGCGATGGCGACGCGCTGCTGCTGGCCGCCGGAGAGTTCGGCCGGGCGGCGCCGGCCCTTGCCCTCCAGGCCTACGCGGGCCAGCAGGTCCGCGGCCCGGGCGCGGTCCTCTCGGCCGCCGGCGAGCCGCATCGGGAGCAGCACGTTCTGCTCGACGGTGAGGGAAGGCAGCAGGTTGAAGGCCTGGAAGACGAAGCCGAGGCGGCTGCGGCGGAGCTCGGTGAGCGCGTTCTCGTCCATGCCGGTGATCTCGGTGCCGCCGAGGCGGACGGAGCCCTCGGTGGGCAGGTCGAGTCCCGCGGCGCACTGGAGGAAGGTGGACTTCCCCGAGCCGGAGGGGCCCATCACTGCGGTGAAGCTGCCGCGCGGGAGGGTGAGGTCGATGCCGCGCAGGGCGTGTACGGCGGTGGCGCCGCGCCCGTAGGCACGCCGTACGCCGCGCAGCTCGACGGCGGCCGTGGTGTCGTACGCGTGGGGCGCCTGCGCCGGGCCGCCGTTCCGCCCCTGCTCCTGCTCCTGCTGCTGCTGCCGCCGCCTGCTCCGCCGGAGCCCCATGGTGTGCCGCCTTCCGCGCCGTCTGCCGTCCTGTTCGTGCCTCCGACGCTACGGATCACCGCACGCCCGCGACCATGACGCGGCCCGGCGGACGGAGGGTGGGGCAAACCCCACCCCGGGAGGGCGGGGGGGTTACGGCGAGCGGCGGATGAGGAGGAGGGCTCGGTCGTCGTTGACGTCCTTCGCGACCTTTTCGATCAGGTGCCAGGCCGCGCCCTCCCAGCCCGCCGCCACGTAGCGGTCGGCCTCGCCCGTGAGGCGGTCGATGCCCTCGCTGATGTCGCGGTCGGCCGTCTCGACGAGGCCGTCCGTGAAGAGCATCAGGACGTCTCCGCGGCGGAGGTTGCCTCGGGCCGGGGTGAATTCCGCGCCGTCGTAGACGCCCAGGAGGGGGCCCTCGCCGGTCTTCTCCTGCCAGCGGCCCGTGCCCGCGGAGAGCTGGAGGGCGGGGAGGTGGCCGGCGGAGAGGAGTTCGTAGTCGCCGGTCTCCAGGTCCAGGACGAGGTGGATGGAGGTGGCGAAGCCCTCGTCCCAGTCCTGGCGGAGCAGGTAGCCGTTGGCGGCGGGCAGGAAGCCGTGCGGGGGCAGGGCGCCGAGCAGGCCTCCGAAGGCGCCGGACAGGAGGAGCGCGCGGGAGCCCGCCTCCATGCCCTTGCCGGAGACGTCGGTCAGGACGATCTCCAGGGTCCGGCCGCCGTTCGTGCGGGCCGCGACCACGAAGTCGCCGGAGAAGGACTGGCCGCCGGCCGGGCGCAGCGCCATCTCACGGTGCCAGCCGCGCGGCAGGGCGGGCAGTTTGCTCTGGACCCGGATGCGTTCGCGCAGGTCGAAGAGCATGGTGCCGCCGCGCCGCCACGGTACGCCGACGCGGCTGCGGAACTGGGCGATGACCAGGCCGAAGAAGCCGCAGGCGGCCACGACCAGGACGGTGCCCGGGGTGACCCGGGCCGGACCCTGGGTGTACGGGCCCAGTACGAGGGCCTCGACGATCAGGGCGGCGGCGGAGGCGGCGTAGAGGGCGAGGAGGCTCGCCGGGCGCAGCAGGAGGCCGCCGGCGACGATCGGCAGGACGAGCGCCGAGGGCGAGAACCAGACGGGCATCATCAGCGTGCCGCAGGCGATCGCGGGGACGGTGAGCAGCAGCCCGCCGAACGCGAGCCAGTCGGAGGCGTCGCCTCGGAAGTAGTCGACGGCGGATTTGCGCAGGGCGGTGCGCGCCCGGTGCGACAGCATGCGCGCCCGGGCCATGAGCGTCTCCACGCGTGCTCGGGCCATTGCTTCGGGACCCTATCCATCCCAGCTGTGCGCGCGCAGGGGTACCCCCGCTCCGAGGGCCCTTCGACGCTCGAAAACATGTCGACTGAGCCGTAATGCCCTGGTAAGGATGGCCATATGGCTCTTGAGACGCGCGTATTGCAGGCCGATGAGTGGGATGTCTGGTACGACCACCTTGAACTGGCGTTCGGCGGTGTGCCCGAATCCCCCGAGGAGCGCAAGCTCTACCGGCAGCTGACGGAGACGGAGCGCTCGCTGGGCGTCTGGGACGGCGCCGCCTGCGTCGCCTCGGCCGGGGCCTTCAGCTTCCGCCTCTCCGTGCCGGGCGGCGCGCTCGTCCCGGCGGCGGGCGTCACGATGGTCGGCGTCTCCCCGACCCACCGCCGCCGCGGGGTCCTGACCTCCCTCATGCGCCGTCAATTGGACGACATCCGGGCGGGTGGCGAGCCACTCGCCGTGCTGACGGCCTCGGATCCGGCGATCTACGGGCGTTTCGGGTACGCCACGGCGACGTACGCCCTCGCCGTGGACATCGACGCGACCCGCGTTCGGATTTCCGTGCCTCCGGGGACCGACGACGTGACGCTGCGCCTGGCGGATCCGGAGGAGACGCTGGCCGCCTGCGAGCGGGTGTACGCGCAACTGGTCGCGGGCCGACCGGGCATGCCCTTCCGGCAGCCCGGCTGGGAGCAGCTCGCCCTGCTGGACCCGCCCGGCTCGCGCGACGGCGGGTCGCCGCTGAAGTGCGTGGTCGCCGAGCGGGAGGGCGGCGAGGTCGTGGGCTACGCCCGCTACCGGGTGAAGCCGGAGTGGGACCTGACGGGTTCGGACGGCAAGGTCGAGGTGAGCGACATCGACGCGCTCGACCCGGCGGCGTACGCGGCGCTGTGGCGCTACCTCTTCGGGATCGACCTGACCTGGACGGTACGGGCGCACCGGCGGCCGGTGGACGATCCGGTGCTGCACCTGGTCAGCGACGTCCGGCGGTCGCAGCCCCGGATGCGGGACTCGTTGCACGTACGGCTGGTGGACCTGCCGGCGGCGCTCGAAGCGCGGACGTACGGGGCGGCTCTGGACGTGGTGCTGGAGGTCGAGGACGCGTTCTGCCCGTGGAACGAGGGGCGGTGGCGACTGGTCGCCGATGCCAAGGGGGCCGTGTCCTGCGCGCGGACCGAGCAGCCGGCGGAGTTGGAGCTGTCGGTCCGGGAGCTGGGCTCGGCGTACCTCGGCGGGATCACCCTGACCTCGCTGGCGGCGGCCGGCCGGGTGCGCGAGCTGCGACCGGGCGCCCTGTCGGAGGCCTCCCGCGCCTTCGCCGGCGACGTGGCCCCCTGGCTCCCGCACGGCTTCTAGACGGCCCAGCCGGGGCCGGGCGTGTGCCGGGGCGGCCCCGCCGGGCGCGGCCCGCCCCGCCGGGGTCGGGTGTGCGTCGGGGCGTCCCCGCAGGGGGCCGAACGCAACCACCCTTGGCCCTCCGACCCCTGGAAACGTTCGGCGCCCGAGGAGACGCCCCGTCGCGCGGCCGGCCCCGGCGGAACCCCACGCGCGGGCCGGGCCGGGGCGGGCCGCTGCGCGGAGCCTTCCCCCACCCCGCCCCTTCCCGAAACCGGGGCTCCGCCCCAGACCCCGCGCCTCAAACGCCGGCGAGGCTGAATGGGTGCGGCTCAAGCGCCGGCGAAGCCGGGTGGGGGCGGCTCAAGCGCCGGCGAAGCCGGGTGGGGGCGGCTCAAGCGTCGGCGGGGCCGGGTGGGTGCGGCTCAAGCGCCGGCGAAGCCGGGTGGGGCGGCTCAGGCGCCGGCGAGGCTGATTCAGCGCTGTTGACAGCCCGGGCACCAGAAGAGGTTGCGGGCGGCGAGATCGGCGGTGCGGATCTCGCCCCCGCAGATGTGGCACGGCATGTTCGCCCTCCGGTAGACGTACACCTCGCCGCCGTGGTCGTCCACCCTGGGCGGGCGGCCCATGACCTCGGGCAGGTGCTCGTCACGGACGGTGTCGATGCGGTTGTTGCGCACGCCCTCCCGCATCAGCGCGGCCAGGTCCCCCCACATGGCGTCCCATTCGGCTCGGGTGAGGTCCTTGCCGAGCCGGTACGGGTCGATGCCGTGCCGGAAGAGGACCTCGGCGCGGTAGACGTTGCCGACGCCCGCGACCACCTTCTGGTCCATGAGCAGCGCGGCGACGGTGGTGCGGGAGCGGGAGATACGGGTCCAGGCGCGGTCGGGGTCGTCGGCCGGGCGCAGCGGGTCCGGGCCGAGCCGGTCGTGTATCGCCTTCTTCTCGCCCTCGCCGATCAGTTCGCAGGCGGTGGGGCCGCGCAGGTCGGCGTAGTGCGCCTCGTTGAGCAGCCGCAGCCGGACCGTGTCGGTGGCCGGCGGCGCCGGGGCCGGCCCGAAGCCGAGCTTGCCGAAGAGGCCGAGGTGGATGTGGATCCAGGCGTCGCCGAGCTCCAGGAAGAGGTGCTTGCCGTGCGCCTCGGCGCTCTCCAGTTCGCGCCCGTCGAGCAGCGCGGCGCTCTCGGCGAAGCGGCCCTGCGGGCTGCTGACCCGGACCGGGCGGGCGGCGAACCGCTCGGCGTGGTCCTGGGCGAGGCGGTGGATCGTATGCCCCTCGGGCACGGCAACGCTCCTGGGAAGTCGGGGGAAAGAAAAACCGGCCGTACCGCCCGGAGGGGCGACACGGCCGGAAGCGGAATCAGCCCTGCGGGTGGTGCGCCGGGATGGGGGGCAGCTCGCCGGTCTGCTCGTACGCCGCGAGCATCTCGATGCGGCGCGTGTGGCGCTCCTCGTCGGAGTACGGGGTCGCGAGGAAGGCCTCGATGAAGCTGACGGCCTCGTCCTGGGTGTGCATCCGGCCGCCGACGGAGATCACGTTGGCGTTGTTGTGCTCGCGGCCCAGCTGGGCGGTCTGGACGCTCCAGGCGAGGATGGCGCGGACGCCCTTGACCTTGTTCGCGGCGATCTGCTCGCCGTTGCCGGAGCCGCCGATCACGATGCCGAGGCTGTCGGCGTCGGCGGCGGTCTTCTCCGCGGCACGGAGGCAGAACGGCGGGTAGTCGTCCACCGCGTCATAGATGTGGGGCCCACAGTCGACGGGCTCGTGGCCGTTGTTCTTGAGCCAGTCCACGAGGTGGTTCTTGAGCTCAAAGCCTGCATGGTCGGATCCGAGGTACACGCGCATGCAACGAGTGTGGCACGAAGGCCCCCGGTGGACCTCGGCAGGGTGTCGCGTAAGTCACTTCTAAAGCTCAAGTAAACCCAAAGACCGCAGATGGGACAGGGCGGGACCAAGGTCCTGGACGTTCGTCCCTAAGCAACGATCCGGATTGGGGTCTTCCGCCCTGCGTTCATCTCAGGTTTGAATGCCGGGGCTCGCAACCCGAGAACCTAAGGATCCGTCCATGAGCTCCACGACGACCCTTCAGAAGGAAGGCAACCCCACCGGCAACCCCGGTGACGGTCTGCCTTCCGACGGTCTGAAGGCCGGTCTCAAGAACCGCCACCTGTCCATGATCGCCATCGGCGGTGTCATCGGCGCCGGCCTCTTCGTCGGCTCCGGCGGCGGTATCGCCAAGGCCGGCCCCGCCATCCTGATCTCCTACGCGCTGGTCGGCGCGATGGTGGTCTTCGTGATGCGGATGCTGGGCGAGATGGCCGCGGCCAGCCCCAACTCCGGCTCCTTCTCCGCTTACGCCGACCGGGCGCTCGGCCGCTGGGCCGGCTTCTCCATCGGCTGGCTGTACTGGTTCTTCTGGGTCGTCGTGCTCGCGGTCGAGGCCACCGCCGGTGCCGCCATCCTGGAGAGCTGGATCCCGGCCGTCCCGCAGTGGGGCTGGGCGCTGATCGTCATGGCGGTGCTGACCGCCACCAACCTCGGCTCGGTCGCCTCCTACGGTGAGTTCGAGTTCTGGTTCGCGGGCATCAAGGTCGTCGCCATCGGCGCCTTCGTGATCATCGGCATGCTCGCCGTCTTCGGCGTGCTGCCGGGCTCGGACAACCCGGGCGCGGGCTTCGCCCACCTGACCGACGCGGGCGGCTTCTTCCCCAACGGCTACGGCGCCGTCCTCACCGGCGTGCTGATGGTCGTCTTCTCCTTCATGGGCAGCGAGATCGTCACCCTCGCCGCCGGCGAGTCGGAGAACCCCCGCAAGGCCGTCACCCAGGCCACCAACTCCGTCATCTGGCGGATCGGCGTCTTCTACCTCGGCTCGATCTTCATCGTGCTGACCCTGCTCCCGTGGAACGACAAGTCGATCACCGAGAAGGGCTCGTACGTCGCGGCCCTGGACTCGATCGGCATCGCGCACGCCGGCACGATCATGGAGGTCATCGTCCTGACCGCCGTGCTGTCCTGCCTGAACTCGGGCCTCTACACCGCCTCCCGCATGGCCTTCTCGCTCGGTGAGCGCGGCGACGCCCCGAAGGCGTTCGCCAAGGTCAACTCCAAGGGTGTGCCGGTCGCCGCGATCCTGGGCTCCACGGTCTTCGGCTTCGTCGCCGTCTACTTCAACTACGCCTTCAAGGACACGGTCTTCAACTTCCTGCTGAACTCCTCGGGTGCCATCGCGCTCTTCGTCTGGCTGGTGATCTGCTTCACCCAGCTGAAGATGCGCGGGATCCTGGTCCGCGAGGCCCCCGAGAAGCTGACCGTGAAGATGTGGCTGTTCCCGTGGCTGACCTGGGCCACCGCCGCACTGATCATGTTCGTGATCGGCTACATGTTCGTGGACGACGCCAACCGCGAGGTGGTCACCCTGTCCACCCTGGTCGCCGGCGCGGTCGTGGCCGTCGGCGTGGTGCTGGACTTCCGCCGCAAGCGGGCCGCGCTGCGGGGCTGACCCCCGGTCGCGCACGTACGCCGGAGCCCGGCCCGCCTCACAGGCGGGC
>NZ_JBHWJY010000155.1:0-7682 GCF_042731135.1 Streptomyces sp. NPDC059874 | reverse complement strand
CGGCGAGGCGGCATTTGCCCTCCGGGCGAACCAGCCGCGCTTGGCGGACGGCAGCAGCCGAAATCCAGCCCCTCCGGCGTTTGAGGAGCGGGGTCTGGGGCGGAGCCCCAGGGAACGGTGGAAGGGCGGGGTGGGGAACAGCCCCGCAGGGACCGCGTCGGCCACCCCACCCGCGCTGGAGCTCCGCAGCGTAACGGCCGGGTATGACGGAGGCCTCGTCCTCCACGGAGTGGACCTGGCCGTGCGGGCCGGGGAGATCCTCGCCGTGCTCGGGCCCAACGGGGCAGGCAAGAGCACCGCCTGCCGGGTGGCGGCCGGATCGCTGCCCGTCACGGGCGGGGAGGTCCACATACACGGGCGGGACGCCACCCGCG
The DNA here is from genome assembly GCF_042731135.1 of Streptomyces sp. NPDC059874. Lineage (NCBI taxonomy): Bacteria > Bacillati > Actinomycetota > Actinomycetes > Kitasatosporales > Streptomycetaceae > Streptomyces > Streptomyces sp. NPDC059874. The sequence goes on along the minus strand of NZ_JBHWJY010000155.1, from coordinate 7,308 downwards.
ACGGCGCCGTGCTCCGCTCGCGCGCCGGCGTGCTGCTCGCCCCCGAGGGCCGGGGCATCTTCCCCGCCCTCACCATCGAGGAGAACCTGGCCCTGTACCTCAAGGAGGCCGACGCCCGGGCCGCCGTCTACGCCCGGTTCCCGCGGCTCGGGGAGCGCCGCGGGGTGCCCGCCGGGGCGCTGTCCGGCGGGGAGCAGCAAATGCTGGCGCTGGCGCCGCTGTTGCAGCGGCCACCACGCGTGCTCATCGCCGACGAGCCCTCCCTCGGGCTCGCCCCGCGCGTCGTGGACGAGGTGTACGCGCTGCTGACCGAGCTCCGCGACGCCGGAACCGCGCTGCTGCTGGTGGAGGAGAAGGCCGCCGAGATCCTCGGCATCGCCGACACCGTGGCCTACCTCTCGCAGGGCCGGGTCTCCTGGTGCGGCCCGCGCGCCGAGGTGGAGGCGGACCGGCTCGCCGAGGCCTACCTGGGGATGGGGAGATGAACCAAGACACCGGGGACTACGTGCTCCGGGCGAGCGGCGTCAGTGTGCACTTCGGCGGGGTCAAGGCGCTGGCCGGGGTGGATCTCGGAATCCGGGCGGGTGAGGTGTGCGGGCTGATCGGGCCGAACGGGGCCGGGAAGACCACCCTGTTCGACGTCCTTTCCGGCATCCGGCGCCCCGACCAGGGCCGGTTGCTGCTGGACGGCGCCGACATCACCCGCCGGTCCCCCGTCTGGCGGGCCCGGCACGGCATGCGCCGGACCTTCCAGCGGCAGCAGCTCTTCGGGCAGCTCAGCGTGGCCGACAACGTGCTGGTCGCGCAGGAGTGGCGGGGCGGCGGGGGCGGGCCGGCCGCCGATCTCTTCGCCTCGCCCACCCGGCGCCGCAGGGAGCGCGAACGCCGGGCCCGGGGCGAGCGGGTGCTGGCGGACTGCGGGATCGGCGCGCTCGGGACCACGTACGCCGGCGGGCTGCCCGTCGGGCAGGCCCGGATGGTGGAGCTGGCCCGCGCGGTGGCCGATCCGCCGCGGGTGCTGCTGCTGGACGAGCCGGCGTCCGGCATGTCGGCGCCCGAGCGCGAGCAGCTCGCGACGGTGGTTCGGCGGATGGCCGAGGAGGAGGGCTGCGCGGTGCTGTTGGTCGAGCACAACGTGGCCTTCGTGATGGACCTCTGCGCGCGTGTGGTCGTACTGGACCTCGGCTCGGTGCTCGCGGAGGGCACGGCGGCCGAAGTGCGGGCCGATCCGGCGGTGCGGGAGGCCTACCTGGGGTCGCGCTGACCCGGTCGGGTGGCGGGAACCCGCTGCGGGGAGACGGCGGGGAGCGGCGGGAAGCGGCGGGAGAAGCCGTGGGAATACGTCGTACGAGGGGCCGGTTGTCGCCCCTCGTACGACGCCGTACCGCCGACGCGAGGAATCAACGACACGTGAACCAGGTCCCCACGATCAAGCTCAACAACGGCACGCTCATGCCCCGGCTCGGCTTCGGCGTCTGGCAGGTCCCGGACGCGGAGGCGGAGCGGGCGGTGGCGACCGCGCTGGAGGCGGGCTACCGCAGCATCGACACCGCGTCCGTGTACCGCAACGAGGTCGGCACCGGCAAGGGGATCGCGGGTTCCGGGATCGCGCGCGAGGAGCTGTTCGTCACCACGAAGCTGTGGAACGGGCCCAAGCGGAAGTGGAAGCGGGACGCGGTGCTGCGCGCCTTCGACGACTCGCTCGCCAGGCTGGGCCTGGACCACGTCGACCTGTACCTGATCCACTGGCCGCGCCCGATGCGCGACGACTTCGTCTCCATCTGGAAGACCTTCGAGGAGATCGCCGCGAGCGGCCGCGCCAAGGCCGTCGGCGTGTCGAACTTCCGTCCGGTGGACCTGGACCGGATCGCCGCCGAGAGCCCGCTGGTCCCGGCCGTGAACCAGATCGAGCTGCACCCGCTGTTCCCGCAGGCCGAGCTGCGCGCCGTCCACGCCGAGCGCGGGATCGCCACCGAGGCCTGGTCGCCGCTGGGTCAGGGCAAGGAGCTCCTCACCCTTCCGGCCGTCACCGAGATCGCCGCCAAGTACGGCCGCAGCGCCGCGCAGGTGGTGCTGCGCTGGCACCTGCAGCTCGGGAACGTCGTGATCCCGAAGTCCGTGACCCCCGCCCGCATCCGGGAGAACGCGGACGTGTTCGACTTCGAGCTGGACGCGGCGGACGTCGCGGCGCTGGAGGCGCTGGGCGCGGGCGCGGCGGGCCGGCGGATCGGGCCGGACCCGGCCGTCTTCGACGTGTGAGGCGGGCCGGGTGAATCTTTCCGAGGGGCTCTATCGGATCCGCAACGTGGAGAGCGGCCTGGTGCTCCAGCTGGAGGGCGCCTCCCGGGTGCGGGTGGGGCCCGACGGGCCGCCCGCGCCGGAGCCGGCCCGCCGCTGGCGGATCTCGCCGGTGCACAGCGGCGGCGGGATCTACCACGTGGTGAGCGAGGACAACGAGCGGCGGCTCGACGTCGCGAACGCCTCGACGGACAGTGGCGCGCGCGTGCAGGTGTGGCGGGCCAACGCGTTCGGCGCGCAGGAGTGGCTCGTCGAGGAGCACCTCGACCAGCCGGGCGTGGTCTCGCTGGTCGCGTGCATCAGCGACCTGCTGCTGGAGGCCGACGAGGAGGGCAGGGCCCGGCAGGGTGAGGACACCGACTCCCCCGCCCAGTGGTGGCGCCTGGAACCCGCCTGAGCCGGGGCCGGGGCGGAACTCGCGTCCGTTCCGGCCCTCCGCCCCGCCCCTAAGGTCGGCGCGTCCGGGAGCGGCGCGGGCCACGGAGCCGTCAGGGAGGGGCCGGGCGGCTCAGACGCGTACGAAAGCGCGCAGCCGGTACGTCGGCTCCGCGCGCGGGACGTCCTGGTCGGGCAGCAGTTCCAGGCGGGCCGCCAGTGCGGCCGCGGTGATGCCGCGCGGGATCACGCGTGAGGCGTATTGCCCCGCGAGCAGCGCTTCGGCGGAGCCGCGCGGGGTGCGGCCCTGGCCGTGGCCCCGGAAGCGGGCCTCGCCGGCGGGGCGCAGGCCCGCCCGCGCCGCGTGTCCCTCGACCTCCCCGGAGGCGTCCGCCGGGGTCGGGGTCAGGTGCGCGGCGAAGACGGCGTCGATGTCGCTGCCCACGTCGTGTGCGGAGTCCTTGTCCACGGTGGTGACGAAGACGCCGCCGGGCCGCAGCACCCGCGCGGCCTCGGCGATCACGGCCGGCACCAGCCCGGGCCCGCGCAGCAGGTGCAGCAGCCACACCGCGCTCACCGCGTCGAGCGAGCCCGAGCGCACCGGCAGCCGGGTCGCGTCGGCGAGGGCCGTCGGGATCCCGCGCCGCAGGGCCATCGCGGCCATGCCGTGGGAGGCGTCCGCCCCCAGGACGCGCAGTCCGGGGCGGTTCAGCCGGGTGGTGACGATGCCGGTGCCGCAGCCGAGGTCGAGCAGGGTGCGGGCGTGGGCGGGGAGCAGGTCGAGGACGGCCGCGGCGGCGGCCTCGGCGCGCGGGGCTCCGCCGCGGGTGGCGTCGTAGGCCTCGGCCTCGGCGTCGTAGTCGAGCAGGGGTTTCACATCCGGTATGTGTGTGGTCATCAGCTCGCACCGTGGGCCGGGGCCAGGGCTTCGACGCGCTCGGCGAGCGCGAAGTCGGACTCCGTCACCATCCCGCCCGCGTCGTGACTGTTCACGGAGAGCCGGACCGTGTTGTAGCCGAGGGTCAGATCGGAGTGGTGGTTCAACTCCTGTTGCACCGAGGCGATGTGGGCGACGAGGGCGCTCGCCGCGAAGTGGGTGTCCAGCCGGTAGGTCCGGAAGATCCGGTCGTCTTCGAAGGCCCAGCCGGGGAGTTCCCGCAACCGGTCCTCGATCTCCTTCTGTGACAGCGGCTCACTCGGCATGCACCGGCTCCTTTTCCCCGTGACGTGTAGTCAAGGTTCCCACAGCGCACGCCGGAGCAACCCTTTCGCGCCATAGTGCGCTCGGGTACTTCTGCGCCTTCCGTGGCCGGCCCGCCCCCCATATGCTCCTGCGCCGGACCTGACTGTTACCAGCGGTAACCAGGAAACGCGCACGGACGAAGGGGCGGCATCGACATGACCGGCACAGGCAGTTCCAGGCGTACGTTCATCGCGGGCGCGGGCGCGGCGGCCACCGCGGGCGCCCTGACCACCGCCATGGCGGTGACCCCGGCGGCGGCCGCCACGACGGCGGCGGCGGTCCCGCCGAACGGCCGCCGCGTCGCCGTGCTCGGCGGCGGGGTGGCCGGGCTGACCGCGGCGCACGAGCTGGCCGAGCGGGGCTACGCCGTCACCGTGTACGAACGCCGGGCGCTGGGCGGCAAGGCCCGCAGCATGGACGTACCGGGCAGCGCCCGCGGCGGCCGCCGGCCGCTGCCCGCCGAGCACGGCTTCCGTTTCATCCCCGGCATCTACCACAACCTGCCCGACACCATGCGGCGGATCCCGTTCCCCGGGAACGCCAACGGTGTGTGGGACAACCTGGTCGCCCCGCGCGAGATGATGTTCGCCCGGGCGGCCGGGCGAGAGGACCTGCGCGGGCCCATTCCCTGGCCCGAGCACTCCCCCGCCGAGCTGACGCCCGACGAGCTGCGGCGCGCCCTCACCGGCATCCTGCAGTCGCTGGTCCGGCTCCCGCTGCACGAGACGGCGTACTTCGTGAACCGCGCGCTCGTCTTCCTCACCAGCTGCGACGAGCGGCGCGACCAGGTCTGGGAGCGGACTCCCTGGTGGGACTTCGTGCGCGCGGAGCAGATGTCGAGCGAGTACCAGCGCATCCTCGCCGTCGGCGTCACCCGCAACATCGTGGCGACCAAGGCCGAGGAGGCCTCCACCCGAACGGTCGGCACCCTCGGCGAGGCGTTCGTCTTCAACCTGCTGGGGCGCGGCGCGGACGGCCCGCCGGACCGGATCCTCAACCTGCCGACCAACGAGGCCTGGATCGACCCCTGGGAGGCCCATCTGCGCTCCCTCGGCGTGGAGTTCAGGATCGGCTGGACCGTGCGCGAGGTGCGGTACGGCAGCGGCCGGGTGAGCGGCGTCGCCGTCGAGGGCCCGGACGGTGCCCGGCAGACCGTCACCGCGGACCACTACGTGAGCGCGATGCCCGTCGAACACGCCCGGCGCACCTGGAGCGCGGAGCTGCGGGCCGCCGACCCGATGCTCGCGCGCTGCGACAAGCTGGAGACCGACTGGATGACGGGCATCCAGTTCTACCTGACCGAACGCGCGCCGCTGGTGCACGGACACCTCAACTGCATCGACTCGCCCTGGTCGTTGACGGCGATCCAACAGGCGGAGCACTGGCCCGCACGGAACTTCCCCGCCGACTACGGCGACGGAGTCGCGGTCGACTGCCTGTCGGTGGACATCTCGGAGTGGGACAAGCCCGGGATCCTGTACGGGAAGACGGCCAAGCAGTGCACCCGCGAGGAGGTGGCGCGCGAGGTGTGGGCGCAGCTCAAGGCCTCCCTCAACGACACCGGCAAGACCTTGCTGAGCGACTCCAAACTGCACTCCTGGTTCCTGGACCCGGGCGTGGACGGGCTCGGCACCCCGAATCCCACCAACCAGGACGAGCTGCTGATCCACCCGGTCGGCACCTTCCACAACCGGCCGAGCGCGGGCACCCGCATACCGAACTTCTTCCTCAGCGGGGACTACGTGGCGGTGGACATCGACCTGGCGACGATGGAGGGCGCGAACGCCTCGGCCCGGGCCGCCGTCAACTCCCTCCTCGACCGGGACGGTTCCCCGAGCGAGCGGTGCGTGGTCCGGCCGCTGTACCGGGCGCCGGAGGTCGAGTCCGCCAAGCGGCACGACCTGTGGCGCTACCGTCTGGGCCTGCGGAACGTCTTCGACATGGGCTGATCCGGGCCGACTTGGGCCGAAAGCGTCGGCTACCGTCGTGGGCATGACCACCACGACACCCACGGTCGGCGCCCTGCTGCGCGCATGGCGGGAGCGGCGCGGGATCAGCCAGCTGGAGCTGGCGAACCGCGCCGACTCCTCGTCCCGCCACATCAGCTTCATCGAGACAGGGCGGTCCCGGCCGAGCGAGGAGATGGTGCTCAGGCTCGCCGATCGCCTCGACGTACCCGTCAGGGAGCGCAACGCCCTGTTGCTGGCGGCGGGTTACGCCCCTCATTACGCGCAGACGGCCCTGGACGATCCGTCGATGGAGACGCTCCGCGAGGGCATGCAGCGGCTGCTGACCGGCTACGAGCCCTACCCGGCGCTGGTCGTGGACGCCACGTACAACGTCGTGGCCGCCAACCGGGGCATCCTGATGCTGATGGACGGGCTGCCGGAGCACGTGCTGACGCCGCCGCTGAACGCCATGCGGATCACCCTGCACCCCGAGGGCCTGGCCCCGAAGATCCACAACCTGAAGGAGTGGCGCGGGCACCTGCTGGCCCAGATGGAGCGGCAGATCGCGCTGGCCCGCTCGGAGCCGCTGCGCGCGCTGTACGAGGAGGTGTCGGCCTACCCCGTACCGGAGCGGGCGGGCGACGCCGAACCGGCTGAGCCGGTTCCGTACATCGCACTGCCGCTGGTCATCGAGCACGACGGCCACCTGCTGTCCTTCGTGTCGTCGATCGCGACGTTCAACACGCCGATGGACGTGACCGTCGCCGAGCTGGCCATCGAGACGATGCTCCCGGCCGACCCGGCGACGGTGAAGTACCTGCGCTCACTCGGCGACTGAGCGCAGGGCGAGCTGCTGGAACACGGCGAACGAGGCCACCGTGACGGCCTGCGTCGGGATCCACAGCAGGCCGGCGGTGGTGGGCGTGAACCAGACCAGCAGGGAGACCAGGCTGAGGGCGGCCCAGGCGTAGTTCGCCTCGATGACGAACTTCACGGGGAAGGCGGGCGGCTGACGACGCGAGGCGAGCCAACCGACCCCGGCGCCGAACACGGTCAGGAAGAGGCCCAGTTCCAACAGCAGGCCCTGGTCGACCCCGAGCAGCCGGCCGAGCGGGGCGGAGAAGGCGACGTACGCGAGTCCGTTGCCGGTGGTGACCACGGAGTCGAGGGCGAGGAAGCGGCGCAGCGCGGTCTGCGGCTCGGTGGTACGGGCGAGGGCGCCGAGCAGGGTCGCGGACATGGGAGATCAGCCTCCATCGAGGTCGAGCGGGAAGGGTGGGGGCATCGGGTTCCGGTTCCGAGTGCGCGGCCCGGAACCCGATGCCCCAACCTTGCCGCGCCGCTCCGGCGGGGTCGATTACCTCAGGGGTCATGCCGCCGGCCCCCGGGCGGGGGGCGCCGCCCGCGGCCGGGGGGGAAAGGGGGCCCCCCCCCCCCCACCCC
>NZ_JBHWJY010000154.1:0-7774 GCF_042731135.1 Streptomyces sp. NPDC059874 | reverse complement strand
GGCCTGAAGGCTGCGGGGCGGCGGTGTGCTGTCGGGGGTCAGTTCCCGTCGGTCTGCGGGAACTGCGGCGGGTCCGGCGGCTTCGGGACGTTGGTCTTGCTCGCCGACGCGCTCGGCGTCGGAGTCGGCGACTTCGTCGGGGTGTGGGTCGGCGTCGGAGTCGGCGTCGGAGACGACGAGTTCTGCGGCGGGGCGCTGTTGGTCGGCGGCTGGCTGGAGGGGCTCTGCGAGGCCGACGGGGAGGCGCTGCGGGTCGGGGTCTGCTTGGCACCCATCACCGCGTCGGACAGGTCGAACTCGGCCGTCTTCCCGCCCTTGAGCACGGCCAGCGTGTACGCCTTCCAGATCTCGGCGGGGAAGCTGGAACCGCCCGCGCGGCCACCGCCGGCGGTGCCGGTCAGGGTGACCTGCTTGTGGGTGCCGGGCTCCTCGCCGAACATCGCGACGACGGTGACCAGTTCCGGGGTGTAGCCGGTGAACCAGCCCGCCCTGTTCTCCTCGGTGGTACCCGTCTTGCCGGCGGCCTCGTAGACGCTGCTCTTGACCTTGCTGCCGGAACCGTCGTTCACCACGCCGGTCAGCACCTTGGTGACGGTGTCGGCCGTCTGACGGCTGATGACCTGGCTGCCGATGGCATCGCGGGGCTTGAACTTGCCGTCCGCGTGCTCGGCGCTCTTGATGATGGTCGGCGTGACCTTCTTGCCGTGGTTGTCGAAGGTCGCGTAGACGCCCGCCATCTCCATGGTGTTGGCGCTCATACTGCCGAGCGACATGGCCGGCTGGTCCTCTTGCCAGCCGTCGCGGTCCTTCATGCCGAGCGAGATCGCCGTCTTCTTCACCGCGGGCGGGCCGACGTCCACGACCATCTGCGCGTAGACGGAGTTGACCGAGGAGTTGGTCGCGTCCTGGACGGTGATTTCCTTGCCGTAGTCCTTGTCGTCCTGGTTCTGCGGGTTGAACGGGATCTTGCTGCCGACGACCTGGCGCCTGCTGGTGCCGTCGTAGAGCGCGTTCGGGGTGATCGGCTTGCCGTCCTGCGTGGTCGCGCCGTTCTGCAGGGCGGAGGCGAGCACGATCGGCTTGAAGGTCGAGCCGGGCTGGTAGTCGGTGCGCAGGGCGTTGCTCTGGTCCTTCTCCGCCAGGCCCTGACCGCCGTACATGGCGACGATCGCGCCGGTCTTCGGGTCCACCGAGGTGGCGCCGGCCTGGACGCTCTGGTCCTGGGGGCGGTTCTTGGTGTCCTTGCGGTCGAGCTTGGACTCCAGCTCGTCGTTGACGGCCTTCTCCAGCGCTTCCTGCTTCTTCGGGTCGATGTTGAGCACGATGTTCCAACCACCGGCCGCGATCTGCGCGGGGGTGATGTCCTGCTCGTCCATCTCGTCGTTGGCCGCCTGGATCAGGTAGCCCTTCTGACCTTCCATGCCCGGGCGGGGCTTGGGCTTGATGGGAGGCGGGAGGGTCATGGTCTTGCGCTTGGCCTCGTCCAGCACGCCCATCTCGACCATGTTGTCGAGGACGGCGTTGAAGCGGATGTTGACCAGCCGCGTGCCGTTCGGGCCCGCGGTCGCCAGGTCGTACTGGCTGGGCGCCTGGATGACGGCGGCCAGGTAGGCGCCCTGCTCCAGCGTGAGCTTGTCGGCGTCGACGCCGTAGAAGGCCTGGGCCGCGGCCTGGATCCCGTACGCGTTGCGGCCGTAGAAGTTGGTGTTCAGGTAGCCGACGAGGATGTCGTCCTTCTCCATGCGCCGGTCGACCTTGAGGGAGATCACCAGCTCCCGGAGCTTGCGAGTCGGCGACTGGTCCTGCGTCAGGTAGTAGTTCTTGACGTACTGCTGGGTGATCGTCGAGCCACCGGCCTTGCCCTTGCCGGTGACCGTGTTGAACAGACCCCGGGCCACACCCATCACGTCGATGCCCCGGTCCTTGTAGAAGGACTTGTTCTCGATGGCGATGAAGGCGGTGCGGACGTCTTCCGGGATCTTGTCGATCGGCACCATCTCGCGGTTCATCTTGCCGGTGCGGGCCATGACGGTGCCGTCGGCGTACCGGTAGGTGTTGCTCTGGAGCGTGGCGCTCTCGTTCGGGTCGGTGGGTTCGTCCACCAGGAAGTAGAGGACGATCGCCCCGGCGATGGGGAGCAGCATCAGCCCGAAGAGGGTCCCGAGGACCTTCCTCCAGGTGAAGAAGCGACGTATGCCGGTGCGTTTACCGGCACCCGCCTTGCCCTTGGTGCCATTCGCGCGGCCGCTCGGCCCACGCCGCGCACCGCGCTGTTGCTGCGCCTTACGCGCCTCTGCTCGGCCCATCGCTCCCGCTCCGCTCGGTTACCCCCACACGTCAGCTCAGAAAGCTAACACCGCAGGCTGTGACAAAGGTTGGCCAACCATCACCAATACCGGTCAATTCGGACGTGAGAATCAGCACCCACGCCACAGGAACCGACGCACGTGAGGCCCGAAGGGTTGCCGTACGCCGAAAAAGTGATATCACTTTGCTAGGCGGCTCGACCGGCCGCGATCACAGGAAACGGGGCAGACCATGACGAACACAGCGACGACATCGGACAGCGTGGGCGTACGGGAATTCACCGCGCGCAGCGTGGGCGGCGGACTGGCGCTGCTGCTCGGGCTGGCGGGCGTGGTCGCCGGGGCGGGCCTGATCGCGACCGGCGCGATCCTGACGGCCGTCGCGGCCAAGGCCGGCCTGATCGCGGGCGGCATCCTGCTGATCCTCACCTCCATCGTCGCAATGAGCGGGCTCAACACCGTCGCGCCGGGCGAGGCCCGCGTGGTCCAGCTGTTCGGCCGCTACCGGGGAACGATCCGCACGGACGGACTGCGCTGGGTCAACCCGCTGACCTCCCGGGAGAAGATCTCCACCCGGGTGCGCAACCACGAGACGGCCGTCCTGAAGGTCAACGACGCCTACGGCAACCCGATCGAGCTGGCGGCGGTCGTGGTCTGGCGGGTCGAGGACACGGCGCGGGCGGTGTTCGAGGTCGAGGACTTCACGGAGTTCGTGGAGACGCAGACGGAGGCGGCGGTCCGCCACATAGCGATCGAGTACCCGTACGACGCCCACGAGGAGGGTGGCCTGTCCCTGCGGGGCAACGCCGAGGAGATCACCGAGAAGCTCGCCGTCGAACTGCACGCGCGGGTGGAGGCGGCCGGCGTGAGCATCATCGAGTCCCGCTTCACGCACCTCGCGTACGCTCCGGAGATCGCCTCCGCGATGCTCCAGCGCCAGCAGGCGGGCGCGGTCGTGGCGGCCCGCAAGCAGATCGTGGAAGGTGCGGTGGGCATGGTCGAACTGGCGCTCACCCGCCTGGCGGAGGAGGAGATCGTGGACCTGGACCCGGAGCGGAAGGCCGCGATGGTCTCGAACCTGATGGTGGTCCTGTGCGGGGATCGCGCAGCGCAGCCGGTCGTCAACACGGGCACCCTGTACCAGTGAACCGCCCCGAGCCCCCGCGTCGGGACGGGCCGGCGGCCGGTGCGGCTGCCGGGGGGCGGCCGGCGCGGAAGCAGGTGCTGCTGCGGCTGGACCCGCAGGTGTACGACGCGCTGGCGCGGTGGGCGGGCGAGGAGCTGCGCAGCGCGAACGCGCAGATCGAGTTCCTGCTGCGGCGGGCCCTCGCCGAGTCGGGGCGGCTGCCGTCCGCCCCGGGCCCCATCCCGCGCCGGGGCCGCCCCCCGAAGTCTTCGGACTGACCCCGCCGGGGCGTGCCGCCCGGGGCCGCTGCGCGGAGCCTGTCCCCTACCCGCCCTTCCACCGTTCCCCGAGCTCCGCCCGGACCCGCGCCTCAAACGCCGGCGAGGCTGGGTTTTGCCCGGCCTCGCTGGATTTCGCCCGGCCCGGCAGGTGCACGCAGGCGCGGCAGACAGCCAGGACGGGGACGGGGTGGGGTGTTGTCCGGGACGTAAAACGTGATTTGTGGCGCGCACCCACCCGCACCAGCGAAGACACGTCCAGGCGCCATAAATCATGAGTCCCGGCCAACACCCCACCCCGGCCCCGGCCCCACACGAAGCCCCCGGCACGGGAACCGCACCCCACCGGCCTAGCCCCCGGCACGGGAAACGGCAACTATACACTCAACGTATACACACGGTGTACAGTCATCGACATGTCCATCGGTCACACCCTCCTCGGCCTCCTGGAGGCCGGGCCCCGCCACGGCTATGACCTGAAGCGGGCCTTCGACGAAAAGTTCGGACACGACCGCCCGCTCGCCTACGGGCAGGTCTACTCGACCATGTCCCGCCTCCTCAAGAACGGCCTCGTCGAGGTCGACGGCATCGAGAGCGGCGGCGGGCCCGACCGCAAGCGGTACGCCATCACCGACGCCGGCATCACCGACGTCGAGGCCTGGCTCTCGCAACCCGAGAAGCCCGAGCCCTACCTGCACTCGGTGCTCTACACCAAGGTCGTCCTCGCCCTGCTCACCCACCGCAGTGCGAACGAGCTCCTGGACACCCAGCGTGCCGAGCACCTGCGCCTCATGCGCATCCTCACCACGCGCAAGCGCAAGGGCGACATCTCCGATCAACTCGTCTGCGACCACGCCCTGTTCCACCTGGAGGCCGACCTCCGCTGGCTGGAGCTCACCGCGGCCCGCCTCGAACAGCTCGCCCAGGAGGTACGCCGATGACCCCGGCCGGATCACTGCTCGCAGCCACCGAACTCAGCAAGGCGTACGGAACCACCAAGGCGCTCGACGGCGCGGAGTTCTCGATCCACGCCGGTGAGGTCGTCGCCGTCATGGGGCCCTCCGGCTCCGGCAAGTCCACCCTGCTGCACTGCCTCGCCGGCATCGTCACTCCCGACTCCGGCTCCGTCACGTACGGCGGCCGCGAGCTGGCCACGATGAACGACGCGGAGCGCAGCGCCCTGCGCCGCTCCGAGTTCGGCTTCGTGTTCCAGTTCGGGCAGCTCGTACCGGAGTTGACCTGCGTGGAGAACGTGGCCCTCCCGCTCCGCCTCGCCGGGGTGAAGCGGAAGCAGGCCGAGGCCACCGCCCTGGAGTGGATGGAGCGCCTCCAGGTCGAGGACACCGGGTCCAAGCGACCCGGCGAGGTGTCCGGCGGGCAGGGGCAGCGCGTGGCGGTCGCCCGCGCCCTGGTCACCAGGCCCCGGGTGGTCTTCGCCGACGAGCCCACCGGCGCGCTCGACTCCCTCAACGGCGAACTCGTGATGCAGCTGCTGACCGAGGCCGCCCGATCCGCGAACGCCGCCGTCGTCCTCGTCACCCACGAGACCCGCGTGGCCGCCTACTCCGACCGGGAGATCGTCGTACGCGACGGCCGGTCGCGCGATATGGAGCGGATCATATGAGCAGCCGGCGGGTGTGGGCCCGCGACCTCGGGATGGGTGTGCGCTTCGCCTTCGGCGGCGGCCGCGAGGGCTGGACCCGGACCCTGTTCACCGGCGTGGGCGTCGGCCTCGGCGTCGCCCTGCTGCTCATCGCCACCGCGCTGCCCAGCGCGCTCACCGCGCGCTACGAACGCGGCGACGCCCGCTCCACGATCGGCTCCCCGAGGGTCGAACAGCCCGGGCCCGACACCTTGTTGGTGATGGGCGCCGACCAGACGTACCGAGACGCGGAGATCGAGGGCTCCTTCCTGCGGGCCGAGGGCCCGGACGCCCCCGTACCGCCGGGGCTGAAGAAGATCCCCGCCCCTGGCGAGATCGCCGTCTCCCCCGCCCTGGCGAAGCTCCTGAACTCCCCCGACGGCAGGCATCTGCGCGAGCGCCTCGACGGGCGGATCTCCGAGGTCGTCGGCGACACGGGCCTGATGGGTCCCGGTGAGCTGCTCTTCTACGCCGGCAGCGACCGCCTGCAGAAGACGGGTCCCGAGCAGTACCACATCCGGCGGATCAACGCCTTCTCCTACGCCAAGGAGCGAGACGCGCTCGACCCCGTCCTCGCGCTCCTGGTGGTGCTGACCTTCGTCGCACTGCTGCTGCCGGTCGCCGTGTTCATCGCCGCCGCCGTGCGCTTCGGCGGTGAGCGCCGCGACCAGCGGCTCGCGGCGCTGCGGCTGGTCGGCGCGGACACCCGGACGGTGCGCCGGATCGCGGCCGGGGAAGCCCTCGCCGGGTCCCTGGTCGGGCTGGTGCTGGGCGCGGGCTTCTTCGCCGTCGGCCGCGAACTCGCCGGCAGCTTCACGCTTCGCCAACGCAGCGTCTTCCCCGCCGACCTCGACCCCTCGGTGGGTCTGGCCGCGCTGGTCGCGCTCGTGGTACCCGTGGCGGCGGTCGCCGTGACCCTGTTCGCCCTGCGGGGGGTGGTCATCGAACCACTGGGCGTCGTCCGTACGGCCACACCTCACCGGCGCCGCATCTGGTGGCGGCTGTTGCTGCCCTTGGGCGGACTCGGTCTGCTCGTCCCGCTGATGGGCCGCGGCAGGAGGGGCGGGGAGTTCAACCAGTGGCAGGTCAGCGCCGGCGTCGCGCTGCTCCTGGTCGGCATCACCGCGCTACTGCCCTGGCTGCTGGAGCGGCTCGTGGCCCGGCTCGGCGGCGGCCCCGTCTCCTGGCAACTGGCCGTCCGGCGGCTCCAGCTGAACAGGGGCGGCGCCGCCCGGCCGGTCAACGGCCTCGCCGTCGCCGTCGCCGGGGCCATCGCCCTGCAGATGCTCTTCGCCGCGGTCGAGGACGAGTACGCCATGGCCACCGGCCAGGACCCGGGCAGGGCTGCGCTCACCATCAGCCTGCCCCCGGGCGGCGGGGACATGGGTGACCTCGCCGCGCAGGTCGCCGCCACCGAGGGCGTCGTCGCTGCCGTCCCCCTGACCTCCGTCTACGGGCAGCGCCCGGGCATCGACTCCTATAGGCCCACCGAGATCACCATCGGCACGTGCGAGGCGCTGCGCGAGGTCGCCGTACTGGACTCCTGTGCGGACGGCGACGCCTTCGTGCTCACCGGTTCCACCTCCGCGGACAGCGGGGTCTACGGTTCCCCGCCGAAGCCGGGCGAGAAGCTGTCCATCGACCCGCACTTCGGCCCCGGGAAGGAGGCCACCGTCGTCGAGTGGACCTTCCCGGTCGGGGCCCGTACGGTCGCCGACCGCGCGGACCCGACCGGCCGGATCCGCAACGGCGTCCTGGTGACCCCCTCGGTGTCCCCCCAGGGCGTGGGCGCGGCCGAGAACATGGTGGTGCTCGTGCAGGTCGACGGGTCCGTCCCGGACGTCCTGGAGAAGGTCCGCGCTGCCGCGTTCAAGGCGGATCCGCTCAGCCGCACGCTAGCGCTGAAGTACAGCAAGGAGAACGCCGGTTACTCCGCGATCCGCACCGGACTGTTCTTCGGCGCGACCGCCGTGCTGGTCCTGATCGGCACCAGCCTGCTGGTCGCACAGCTGGAGCAGCTGCGCGAGCGCAGGAGGCTGCTGGCGGCCCTGGTCGCCTTCGGCACCAAGCGCACCACGTTGAGCCTGTCCGTGCTGTGGCAGACGGCCCTGCCGATCGGGCTGGGCCTGGGCCTGGCCACCGTGGTGGGCGTGGGGTTGGGGGCCGTGCTGATGCGGATGACCGACCGGCCCGTCCGGGTCGACTGGCCCTCGGTCGCGACGATGACCGGGGCCGGCGCGGGGGTGGTCGCCGTGGTGACCGCCCTCAGCCTGCCGGCACTGCTGCGGCTGATGCGCCCGGACGGCCTGCGCACGGAGTAGCCGCCTCAAACGCCGGCGGGGCTGGATTGGCCGACGCCGTCCGCCTGGCGCGGCTGGATTGCCCGCAGGGCAATTCCAGCCCCGCCGGCGTTTGAGGCGCG
>NZ_JBHWJY010000153.1:0-8142 GCF_042731135.1 Streptomyces sp. NPDC059874 | reverse complement strand
GTCCGGGACCCAAGTCCCGGACCGGCGGCCTCCCCCGTTCGACCGCGGCGCCGCCTACTCGCTCGCGATCGCGTTCAGGACGTTCATCCGCCCGGCCCGGAAGGCCGGCACCAGCGCGGCCAGCAGACCCACCAGAGCCGATCCGGCGAACACCCCGAGGATCGTCGGCCACGGGATCTCCAGCACGTTCATGCCCTGCAGCGCGAGGAGCTTCTGCGCGCTCGCCCCCCAGCCCATGCCCAGGCCGAGGCCGAGCAGCGCGCCGAAGAGGGCGATGACCACCGACTCCAGGCGGATCATGCGCCGCAGCTGGCGGCGGGAGAGGCCGATGGCGCGCATCAGGCCGATCTCTCGGGTCCGCTCCACCACCGACAGGGCGAGGGTGTTCACCACGCCCAGGATCGCGACGATGATGGCGAGGCCCAGGAGCCCGTAGACCATGTTCAGCAGCTGGCCGACCTGGTCCTTGATGGCCTGCTTGTAGTCGCTCTGGTCGCGCACCGTGTACTGCGGGTACTCCGCCACCGCCGCCTTGACCGCGGCGTACGAGGTGTCCTTCTTCCCGTCCTTCGCGCTGGCCAGCAGCATGAAGGGGCGCGGCAGCCGGTCGGCCGGGACGTTCGCCTCGGCGACCGCGGTGCTGATGTACTTGATGTTCTTGTCGATGCTGCCCTCGTCGAGGGTGATCGCGGCGACCTTCAGCTTGACGGTGTTGCCGCCGGTGAAGGCGACCGTCAGCTGGTCACCCAGCTTGATGCCGTGCTTGGTCGCGTACTCCGAACCCACCGACATGGAGTCCTTGCCGTACACGGCCGTGTGCTCGCCGGCGACCATCTTGCGCCGGACGTCCTTGACGTACGACGGGTCGTTGGCACCCAGGGCGACCTCGTCGGTGCTGCCGTCGGGGGCGGTGACCTTGGCCGGCACCTCCCGGTAGGCGGTGACGTGGTCGAGGCCCGGGGCGGCGCGCACGGCCTGCTCGGCCTGCGGCATCAGCGGCTGGCCGGTCTCGGAGTTGATGATGTAGTCCGCGCCGACCTTCTTGTCGAGCTCCTCGGTGGCGGAGGCCACCATCGAGGAGCCGACCACCGACAGGCAGGCGACCAGCGCGAGACCGATCATCAGCGCGGCGGCGGTGGCGCCGGTGCGGCGCGGGTTGCGCAGGGCGTTGCGCTCGGCGAGCCGGCCGATGGAGCCGAAGGGCCGCAGCACCGCGCCGGAGAGCACCCGGACCACGCCCGCGGCGAGCAGCGGGCCGATCACGATGAAGCCGATGAGGGTGAAGACGACGCCCAGGCCCAGCCAGGCCGATCCGATCTTGGCGTCGTCGGCGGCCGCGGCGAGGAACAGGCCCGCCCCGCCGATGCCGGTGAGGACCAGGCCGAGGATGGCACGGCGCACGCCCGCCTTCCTGTCGCCCGGGGTGCCCGATTCGCGCAGCGCGGCCATCGGGGAGACCTTGCCGGCCCGGCGGGCCGGGACGAAGGCGGCGACGACGGTGACGACGACGCCGAGGACGATGCCGATGACCGGGGTGGTCCAGGCGATCGTCAGATCGTCCGTGGACAGCTTCATGCCCATCTGGCCCATGAGCTTCATCAGACCGACGGCCAGGCCGACGCCCGCGCCGATGCCGAGGACCGCGCCGACCACGCCGAGCAGGAAGGCCTCGACGACCACGGACTTGAGGACCTGTCCGCTGTCGGAGCCGATGGCGCGCATCAGGCCGATCTCGCGGGTGCGCTGGGTGACCAGCATGGCGAAGGTGTTGAAGATCAGGAAGATGCCGACCAGGAAGGCGATGAGGGCGAAGCCGAGCATCACGTACTTCATGACGTCGAGGAAGGAGCCGACGTCCTTGCGGCCCTGGTCCGCGGATTCCTTGGCGGTCTGCAGCTTGTAGGTGTCGGCGCCGACGGCCGAGGCGATGTTCGCCTTGAGCCGGTCGTCGCTGACGCCGTCCTTGGCGGTCACGTTGATGTTGGTGAACAGGCCGGGAGCGCCGAGCAGTTCACGCTGGGCGGTGGCCGTGTCGAAGTAGACGAGGGTGGCGCCCGGGTTGGTCACCTTGAAGGTGGCGATGCCGGAGATCTTGGCGCGGAAGTCACCGGTGACGGCGATGGTGCGCAGTTCGTCCCCGAGCTTCAGCCCGTGCTTCTTCGCCGTGTCGGCGTCGACCATCACCTCGGTCGGGCCGCGCGGCTCGTGACCGGAGCTGACCTTCATCGACTTGAGCTCGTTGTCGTTCCAGCTCGCGGCGATCGTCGGGGCGCCGGAGGTGGGGCCGACGTTCTTGTTGCCGGCGGCCACGACGGTCACGGACAGGGAGACGACGCTGCCCTGCGCGGACTCGACGCCCTGCACCGCGGCGACCTTCTCGACGGCGGCGGCCGGGATGGTCTCCGGCCGGGCGTTGGCCGGGTTCTCCACGTCGTCGTCGCCGGAGCCGATGCCCTTGCCCGAGACGGTCACGTCGGCGCCGGTGGTCGCGAAGAGCTTCTCGAAGGTGGTGTTCATGGTGTCGGTGAACACCAGCGTGCCGCAGACGAAGGCGACGGAGAGCAGGACCGCGACGGCGGAGAGCGCCATCCGCCCCTTGTGCGCGACGAAGTTGCGCCGCGAGGTCTTCAGGACGGTGTTGCTCATGACGTCCGTCCGCGGGCGTCGAAGTCCTTCATGCGGTCGAGGACCTGGTCGGCCGTGGGCCCGTACATCTCGTCGACGATCCGGCCGTCGGCGAGGAAGATGACGCGGTCCGCGTAGGAGGCGGCGACCGGGTCGTGGGTGACCATGACGATGGTCTGGCCGAGCTCGTCGACCGAGCGGCGCAGGAAGCCGAGCACCTCGGCGCCCGCCCGGGAGTCCAGGTTTCCGGTCGGCTCGTCACCGAAGATGATCTGCGGGCGGGCCGCGAGCGCGCGGGCCACGGCCACGCGCTGCTGCTGGCCGCCGGACAGCTCGGTCGGGCGGTGCTTGAGCCGGCCGGCCAGACCGACGGTCTCCACGACCCGGTTCAGCCACTGCGCGTCGGGCTTGCGGCCCGCGATGTCCATGGGGAGGGTGATGTTCTCCAGGGCGTTGAGCGTGGGCAGCAGGTTGAAGGCCTGGAAGATGAAGCCGATCCGGTCGCGGCGCAGCTGCGTGAGCTTCTTGTCCTTCAGCCCCGTGATCTCGGTGTCGTCCAGGAAGATCTGCCCGCTGGTCACCGTGTCGAGACCGGCGAGGCAGTGCATCAGCGTGGACTTGCCGGAGCCGGAGGGCCCCATGATCGCGGTGAACCGGCCCCGCATGATGTCCACGTCCACGTCGTCGAGGGCGACCACGCGCGTCTCCCCGGAGCCGTAGGCCTTGACGACCCCGCGCGCCCGGGCCGCGACGGCTTCATGCCCTCCAGTACCCCCGTGCCTGGTTTCGGTCATAGCCGTTGTCACGGTCGTTCTCCTTGTTCGGTGTGCGGTGTGCGGTCGCCGCCGCCGTCGCCGTCGTCGTCGTCCTGAAGTCTGTGGCGGGAGGGGGGTCCGGCGCGCTGGTGCCCATCGCCGTATCCGCCCGGGGGTTAACCCCACCCCCGGCCCCCGGCCCGTATGTTCCAGTTAAGGAGCCACCGGGACCCCGCACCTCCTCCGCCGGGACGAACGGCCCCTGGGCCGTAGTACGGAGCTCCCCCTAGGGGTTGTCCACCCTTCGGACGATGCGCCCTGAGGGATACCGGCGGCATGGCGGCGGTGAGATGGTGTTCCCCGGACATACGTGTACGGGGAAGGGATCTTGGTGGGCTCAGGGGAAAGCGCCGACGTGCCGGACGACATACCCGCGGGGGATTCGAACGGCCCGTCCGGAAGCCCCCTCTCGGCCGGCACCGGCACGGCGGGCGGCGCCGGCCCGGCGGCCCCCGCGGCCTCGGCCTCGTCGACGCCTGATTCGACGGCTCGGCCCGCGGGGACGACACCGGCCGGGCGGCCTCCCGGGACGGTCGTCGCCTCGCTCATGCTCGGGATGGCGCTCGTCGCCCTCGACAGCACCATCGTCGCCACCGCCGTCCCGCAGATCGTCGGCGACCTCGGCGGCTTCTCCGTCTTCTCCTGGCTCTTCTCCGGCTACCTGCTCGCCGTCACCGTCACCCTGCCCGTCTACGGGAAGCTGTCCGACACCCTCGGCCGCAAGCCCGTCCTCCTCTTCGGCATCGGCCTCTTCCTCGTCGGCTCGCTGCTGTCCGCGTTCGCCTGGAACATGGCCGCCCTCATCGCCTTCAGGATCGTCCAGGGCCTGGGCGGCGGAGCCCTCCAGGGCACGATCCAGACCCTGGCCGGCGACCTCTACCCGCTCAAGGAACGGCCGAGGATCCAGGCCCGGATGTCCACCGTCTGGGCCGTCTCGGCCGTGGCCGGCCCCGCGCTCGGCGGGCTGCTGGCCTCGTACGCGCACTGGCGCTGGATCTTCCTCATCAACCTGCCGCTGGCCGGCCTCGCCCTGTGGATGATCTCCCGCCACCTCGTCGAGCCCGTACGCTCCCCCGGACGCAAGGGCCCGATCGACTGGGCGGGCGCCCTCGGCGTGTTCGCCTGCGGCGGGCTGCTGCTCTTCGCGCTCGTCCAGGGCGGGGTCGCCTGGCCCTGGCTGTCGGCGCCCTCCCTCGGGCTGCTCGCCGCCAGTACGGTCCTGGCCGCGGTCGTGGTCCGGGTGGAACGCCGGGCCGAGGAACCGATCCTGCCCGGCTGGGTCTGGCGCCGGCGCACCATCGCCGCCGTCAACCTGGCCATGGGCGCGCTCGGCCTGTTGATGGTCGCCCCGATGGTGTTCATGCCGACGTACGCCCAGTCCGTGCTCGGCCTCGGGCCCGTCGGCGCGGGGCTGGTCATGTCCGTGATGACCCTGAGCTGGCCGATCACCGCCGCCCTCAGCCAGCACGTCTACCGGCGCATCGGCTTCCGCGACAGCGCCGTGATCGGGATCGGCCTGGCCGCGGCGATCCTGTACGCCTTCACCCTGCTCCCCTACCCCGCCCGACCCTGGCAGCCCGCGCTGATCATGCTGCTGCTGGGCGGCGCCCTCGGCCTGTTCCAGCTCCCGCTGATCGTCGGGGTCCAGTCCACCGTCGGCTGGGCCGAACGCGGCACCACGACCGCCTCCGTACTGTTCTGCCGGCAGGTCGGCCAGAGCGTGGGCGCGGCCCTGCTGGGGGCCGTCGCCAACGCCACCATCGCCGCCCGGCTCGTGGACGCCCCGATGCCCGGACTGCCCGACCACCTGGACGACGTCGCGAAGGCGCTGGACCACCCGGGACTCCTCCCGCGGGCCGCCGCCGACCACCTGCGCGAGGCCGTGGCCGCGGCGGTGGAGCACATCTTCCTCGGCGCCACGGCGGCCGCGGTGGCCGCGCTGCTGATCCTGCTGCTGGTGGCCCCGCGGCGGTTCCCCGTACTGCCGGAGCAGGAGCACTAGCCGACTTGTCATGACCCCCGCCATTCAGAGACCCTGTGACCAGGACCGTTCTCCGGGGGGACGACATGGCTTCCACACTCTTCGCACTCGCGTTACTCGCGGCACTGACCGCTCCCGTCGGCCTGCGCCTCTACCACCACCCCGGTTTCGTCACCGGCCGCGACGGTCGCCTCTCCACCTCGACCACCCTGGCCCTGGCCTGGACGGTCATCCTCGTCTGGCTGCTGCTCGCGATCCTCGGCCACGGCCTCACCGCGGGCGGCGGAGTGTCGTACTTCCAGGGCTCCGACGGCCCGCTGTCCACGCTGACGACCGTGTACCTGCCGCTGCTCGGAGGCCCGTACGCGGCCCTGATCGGCGCGAAGACGGTCGTCGGCAAGCGGCTGGAGAACGGCAGCATGGCCAAACCCGCCCCGAAGCCGACCCCTTCGGGGCGCCGGCCACTGCGGGAACTCGTCGCGAACGACAGCGGCCGCGTGGACCTGGTCGACCTCCAGTACGTCGCCCTCAGCACGGTCACGATGCTCTACGTCGTCCTCTTCTTCCTCGCTGACGTCGGCGCCGGGCTCCCCCACCTCCCCGCCGAGATCTGGGCCCTGACGGGCGCCCCGGCCGGCGCGTACCTGATCAACAAGATGGCGGTCCGCGCGAACCCGGTCATCACCGACGTCACCCTCACCGACTCGGTCCTCACCATCGAAGGCGGCGGCTTCACGCCGGACCCCGCGGGCCCCCCGCCCCGGGTCACCGTGAACGGCACGACCACCCCGGCCACCCTCGACCCGGCGACGGGCAACCTCACGGCCCCCCTCCCGGAAGCCGCGAAACCCCCGCTCACGGTGCTCGTGTCCACACCCCGCGGCCTGCGCAGCGACCCCTACCACTACGAGCCGACGACCGTCCCGGCGCAGCAGGCCGGCTAGGGCCTGCCGCCCCTGGTGCTGCGGCCGGAAAGGTTCACCGGGTCACGGCACTAGGCCTTCTCCCCTCCCTTGTGGCGGGCGTAATAGCGCGCCACCCGGGCCCGGTTGCCGCAGACCGATGCCACGCACCAGCGGCGGCGGGGGTGCGTCGGCAGGAAGACCAGCACGCACCCCTCCCCCTCGCACGCGCGCACCGATCCCACCCGGGGATCAGTCAGCAGGTCCACGACCGACTCGGCCAGCTCCGCCGCCAGCCGTCGGGCCGGCGTGCCCGCCCGACGGGGAACCGCCTCCGGGCCGCCCGCCGCGCTCCAGGCCAGCTCGTAATGGGCGGGCGCCCCGGCCAGGGCCTCGTTGAGCGCACCCAGCGCCCCGGCCGGCGGCCGCTCGCCACCCCGCACCGCGTCGAACGCCGCCCGCGCGGCCTCCCGTACGCCGAACACGGCCGCGACCTCCGCCTCGGCCGGCTCCCCGACCGGAGTCAGCCGCCCCTCCTGCTCGACCAGCCATGCCGCGAGGCCCGCGGGGTCGGCGACCAGGTCACCGAGGGTGGTGCGGGTGTTGAGGAGGTCCAGCGCGAGGTGCTCACCGGTGAGCGGAAAAGTCGTCACCCCTTAATGCTACCCATGCCCCTTGACCCATTAGTGATCACCGGACAAACTAATGGAACCAACACCCCTGGAGGCATGTGATGGCCGCAGTTCAGCACCACACCGTCGACATCGACGGAGTCCAGGTCGCCTACCGCGAAAGCGGCCCCGCCGACGGCCCCGTCCTGCTGCTCCTGCACGGCTTCCCCACCGCCTCCCACCAGTTCGCCCGCCTGATGGACGCCCTCGGCAACACCCCCTGGCGCCTGATCGCCCCCGACTACCCCGGCTTCGGCCGCACCGAGGCCCCGGCCGGATTCACCTACACCTTCGACCGGCTCGCCGACACCATCGAGAACTTCACCGACGCCCTCGGCCTGGACCGCTACGCCCTCTACGTCTTCGACTTCGGCGCCCCCGTCGGCCTCCGCCTCGCCGCGCGCCGCCCGGACCGGGTCACCGGCCTGATCGTGCAGAACGGCAACGCGTACGAGGAGGGCCTGTCGGACATGGCCCGCGAGTTCACGGCCCTCCGCCGGGACGTCCCGGGCAACGAAGACCAGGTCCGCGGCCTGTTCACCCTCGAGGGCACCCGCTTCCAGTACGAGGCCGGCGTCGCCGACACCTCCCTGATCTCCCCCGACAGCTGGACCCTCGACGCCCACTACCTCGCCCTGCCGGGGCGCGCCGACGCACAGGCCGACCTGGCCTTCGACTACGCGTCCAACCTGAGGCGCTACCCGGAATGGCAGGCATGGCTGCGGGGCGCCGGGATTCCGGTCCTGGTCGTCTGGGGCGCGGGCGACCCCTTCTTCACCCCGGCGGGCGCGAAGGCGTACCTCCGGGACGCGCCGGACGCCGCCGTCCACGTCTTCGACGGCGCGGGCCACTTCGCCCTCGAAACCCACCTCGACGCCATCGCCCCGCTGATCGCGACGTTCCTGTCCGACCTCTAGCCAATCCGCTGCGGCGGGGGGCTCGGCCCGGCCGGGTGCGGCGCCGCTGCCGGGTGCGCTGCCCCCGGACCCCCGCGCCTCAAACGCCGGCGAGGCTGGGATGGTCCCCCGGGCGGGATCTCGACCCTCGGGTCCACCCCGCGCCTCAATCGCCGGCGGGGCTGGGGTGGTGCCCCCCGGGCAGGTTTCGCTCCTCGGGTTGGTCCGCGGTGTCCCTCCGGGGCGTCTCCT